>PXAW01000380.1 GCA_003567055.1 Hyphomicrobiales bacterium | reverse complement strand
TATCGGCTATGTCACCGGGCAGCGGAATGTCGGGATAGCGGCATTTCAGAACGGCGCGCGCCGGTTGCCAGATTTCGGACATGAGGACAGGCACATGCCCGGCCCTGGCGAGACCGACCTCCAGCCCTCCGATACCCGCAAACAACCCGGCAACCTTCATCCGACACCCCGACGCAGAATCAACTCCGCTACACTGTGCCAAGTGGATCAGATTGCAAAGCCCTTATCCACAACATTTGTTCATTTATTGTTCGCCACGAAGCGCACGCCGCCCAATCCCCCTCACCGCACCGCCGGGGCGGCGCAATGGGCGCCGCCGGCGGCCTGGCCGGAGCCGAGGGCTATGGGGGATGGTGCGGCGAAGGGGTTGAGCGGGGCGCTGACGCCGGAATCGATGGCGATGACGATCAGCAGGAAAAGGCCGACGGCGATGGCGACGGGGCGGCGGCTCGGGAGGATTTTCATGGCCGGCCTCCCCGCTTCGGCGCGCCCTCGAAACCGAGCCGCGCGCGCAGCTTCACACCGAGGATCGAGCCGGCGAAGGCGGCTGCGAACCAGACCCAGCCATGCAGGCTGCCCGTCGAGATGCCGCTGAAGAAGGCGCCCACATTGCAGCCGAAGGCGAGCCGCGAGGAATAGCCGAGCAGCAACCCCGCCACGATCGCCGCGACCCAGGCCATGGCGGGCAGCCTCGGTACCGGCTGATCGAAGCCGCGCCGCCATGAGGCGACGAGCATCGCGCCGGCGATGATGCCGATATTGGTCAGCGAGGTGACATCGGTGAGCAGGCTCTGGCTCACGCGCTCCATATTGGCCGGCGCGCTCCAGAAGGCGGAGCCGGAAAGATCCGCGCCCAGGGCCGTCGCGCCCTTCGCCGCCCACAGGCCGAGCCCGTAGACCACGCCCCAGGGCTGGCCGGCAATGACGAGGTTGGCGATCGCGAGCAACGCGATGAACCCCGCCGCGAGCCAGAGCCGGCGCGGGATGCGGCGATGCTCCGGCGCCGCGCCACGAAGCGCGATGATCGCCACGAGCGCGAGCATCACCAGCGTCAGCGCGAGACCGCCATAAGCGCCGAAAGCGTCGCCGAAAGCGATCACCGGCGCCGTGCCTAGCCCGGTCCACCAGTCGAGATGCCAGGCGCCGGCAAAGCTGCCGATGGCGAAAAACGGCAGCGCCACGGCGCCAACCGCATTGCCGCTGCCCGCATTGACGAGCGTACCCGAGCCGCAGCCGAGCACGATCTGCATGGCGATGCCGAAGACGAAGGCGCCGCCGATCATGGCGAAGCCGACCGGCGCATGCGCGCCGATCAGTTCACCGGAATGCGTCTCGATCAGCGGGATCGCGACGATCGCCACCGTGCCGATGGCGATGAGCTGGGCGACGAGCCCCGCCGGTTCGCGCCGCAGGATCAGCGCCCGCCACGGGCCGGCAAAGCCGAAGCGCAGGCCCTCCAGCACGATCCCGAAGCCGAGGCCGACCGCGAGCAGAAGGCCGTAGCGCGCGCCGGCAAAGGCCGCGACGGCGATCACTGCCGCAAGGCCCGCGAGCACGAGAGCGATACGCCAGAAGAGGCCGGCGCGGGGTGCGCCGGCTTGCCCGGCGCTATCGACGGCAAGGCTTGTCATCTGATCAGAACCAGCTCTTCACGGACATCCAGAGATGCTGGAGACGGCCCGGGACATTGTCCATCGGCAGGCCGGCCTGCGACCAGGCGACGACCGATTCGGGATAGAGCTTCACGTTCTCGATGCCGCCGAGTTCGCTCAGCGCGAACCAGTTCGTCGCGGCCCAGTGGCCGGTATTGCAGAAGGAAACCAGCGTCTCGCCATTGTCGAGGCCGTTCTCGGCCACGAGCCGGCGCACGGTCTCGGGCTCGATCACGGCAGGGCCGGAGCTGAACCAGTTCGCATGCGTGAACAGGCGCGCCTGCGGCAGGGTACCCGGACGCGCCGCCGCGCCATGCGCCGTCTCACCATTGTAGAAAGCCTCCGGACGCGCATCGATCAGCGCGGCGCTCTGTTCGCCATCGACGATGGCGCGGATGTCGTCGCGGGTGGCGATCCAGGCTTCACCGAGGCTGACCGTGATCTCGCTCGGCTGCGGAGCCGGGCTGTCCGTCGCGAGCGCGAGCTCCTCGGCCGTCCAGGCCTCGACACCGCCATTGAGGATGGCGAGATTGTCGATGCCGGAGGATTTCAGGGTCCAGTAGACGCGCGCGGCGGCGCCGAAATCGCTGACGCTGTCGCCCTGATGGATCACCACGACGGGGCGCCCTTCCTCAACACCGAGGCTGCGGAAGAGCTCGGTCAGCTCGGCATCCGAGAGCACCTGCCCCGGATTCTCCGCCGGGCCGCGCCAGCGCGCATAAGGAGCGTGCACGGCGCCGGGAACGTGACCGGCTTCATAGACGCTGACGCCCTCCGACGCCTCGCCCTGGCGGATATCGAGAAGCAGCGGATCAGCCGCGCGCTTGAAGGCGGAGAGCTCAGCCGGGCTGACGAGCGGCGACAGCTGCGGGGCGGCATGAGCCGGGGTGGCAAATCCGTGAATGCCGAAACCGGCGATGACAATGCCTGCGCCGAGCGCGGTCAGGGAGCGTTGCATGATGGAAACCTCGTTTTTGCAATCCTTGTGTGGAAATAATCCATAAAATCGATATTGCAAGTAGAATATTTATATTCACATTTTACTACGGTGAATATGTTGGCGCCGATCTGCGGCATGCCGGCCATTGACCTGCGCCCCGCCCTGCCCCATTCATCCCGCCATCCACCCGTCCGACCGGCGCCATATGCCCCGCGCATCTGGCGATCCGGCTTTTTTGCATGAT
This sequence comes from Hyphomicrobiales bacterium, assembly GCA_003567055.1. GTDB lineage: Bacteria > Pseudomonadota > Alphaproteobacteria > Rhizobiales > Beijerinckiaceae > Saliniramus. Next base: position 1,457 of record PXAW01000380.1, on the reverse strand, counting down.
GACGAGACCGATGACGCAGGATCCGATCGCCAGAGCCGTGGAAGCCTTCGAGACCGGCGCGGGCATCACCCTCGCGAATGCGCCCGACGGCTATGACGCGATCGTGATCGCCCGCATGGCGCGCGCCCTGGCGCCGCGCTCGGAAAATCCTGCGGTGCTGGTGCATGTGGCCCGTGACGGCCAGCGGGCGCAGGCCTTCGAGCGCGCCATCGGCTTCGTCGATCCGAAGATCCAGGTGATGAATTATCCCGCCTGGGACTGCCAGCCCTATGACCGCGCCTCGCCGACAGGCAGCATCACCGCGCAGCGCATGACGACGCTGGCGCGGCTGGCGCGCACGCGCTCGTCGGAGGAGCGCCCGCGCATTCTCTCGACCACCGTCAACGCCATCCTGCAGCGCACGCCCCCGCGCAAGCGCATCCTGAAGGACACGTTCTCGGCAGCACCCGGCAACGTCATCACCATGCAGACCATCGTGGACTGGCTGGAGGTGAACGGCTTCATGCGCACCGGCACCGTCCACGAGACCGGCGAATACGCCGTGCGCGGCGGCATTCTCGATCTCTACGCCCCCGGCCTGCCGGCACCCGTGCGGCTCGATTTCTTCGGTGACACGCTGGAGACGATCCGCGCCTTCGATCCCGAGACGCAGCGCTCCTCGACGAGCCTGCGCTCGCTCAATTTCGTGCCGATCAGCGAGGCGCGGCTGACCACCGAGACGATCAAGCGATTCAGGCAGGGCTACGCCGCGCAGTTCGGTGCGCCGACGCGCGATGACCTGCTCTATGAGGCGGTGAGCGAAGGCCGGCGCTATGCCGGGCTGGAGCACTGGCTGCCGCTGTTCTACGACGAGCTCGGCACCGTCTTCGATTTCATCAAGGGCGCCCCCCTCATCCTCGACAATCTCGCCGATGAAGCCGCCGACGAGCGGCTGACGCAGATCGGTGACTACTACGAGGCCCGGCGTTCCGCGATGGAGGCCCCGCAGCCCGGCGTCGCCCCCTATCGCCCGCTGCCGCCGGATGCGCTCTATCTCTCGGCGGATGAATGGAAGGCGCAGCGCCAGCAGCGCGCCGGCGGCGTTCTGACCCCGTTTGCCGCGCCGGAGACGGCACAGCGCATCGTCGTCGATTGCGGCGCCCGCCAGGGCCGCAGCTTCGCCGCCGAGCGCGAGGCGGAGGGCGCCAACGTCTTCGACGCCGCCGTGGCGCATATCCGCGATCTGCAAAAGGACGGTCGCAAGGTCATGCTCGCGGCCTGGTCGGAGGGCTCGCGCGAGCGGCTCGAACACGTGCTGGCCGATCACGGGCTGGAGCGCGTCAAGGGGCTGCGCCGGTTCGACGAGGTGGAGGCGCTTTCCAGGACCGAGATCGGGCTCGCGGTCTGGGGCATCGAATCCGGATTCGAGGCACGCGATATCGCGGTGATCGGCGAGCAGGACATTCTCGGTGATCGCC
>PXAW01000607.1 GCA_003567055.1 Hyphomicrobiales bacterium | reverse complement strand
GACGCGCGGCAAGACCCGCCCCTGGCCGACCGAGCTGCGCGTCTCGCAGGATCGCCGCACGCTGACCGTGACCTATGACGACGGCACGGCCTTCCCGCTGCCGGCGGAATATCTGCGCGTGGCAAGCCCTTCGGCGGAAGTGCAGGGCCACAGCCCGGCCCAGCGCAAGACCGTTCCGGGCAAGATCAATGTGCAGATCATGCAGATCGAGCCTTTGGGCAATTACGCCGCCAAGATCGTCTTCGACGACATGCATTCCACCGGCATCTATGGTTGGGATTATCTGCGCGATCTCGGCGAGAACCACGAGACGCGCTGGCAGACCTATCTCGATGAGCTCGCCGCCAAGGGGCTGTCGCGGGAGGCGCCGGGCAAACCGGCCTGATTCGCCCGCCCGGTCCGCTGCATCAATCGCGGATGCTCACGCGAAAGCTCTCCGCGCCTTCCTCTTCCTGCGCGCGCAGCAGCGTGCGCGTCGCTTCGTCGATCTCGCGCTGGCGGTTCCACATCGCGGCATAGACACCGCCTGATTCGAGAAGATCCATATGCGACCCGCGCTCGACGATCTCACCCTTGTCGAGCACGATGATCTCGTCGGCACCGACCACCGTGGAGAGGCGATGCGCGATCACCAGCGTGGTGCGGTCGCGCGAAACCCGGTCGAGCGCATCCTGGATTTCCTTCTCGGTGAAGCTGTCGAGCGCCGAGGTGGCCTCGTCGAGAATCAGGATCGGCGGGCTCTTGAGGATGGTGCGCGCAATCGCCACACGCTGCTTCTCGCCGCCCGAGAGCTTGAGCCCGCGCTCGCCGACCTGGGTGTCGTAGCCCTCCGGCAGCCCGGCGATGAAATCGTCGATCTGGGCCAGACGCGCCGCCTCGCGGATCTCCGCCTCGGTCGCATCCCAGCGCCCGTAACGGATATTGTAGCCGATCGTGTCGTTGAACAGCACCGTGTCCTGCGGCACCATGCCGATCGCCGATCGCAGGGATTTCTGCTGCGTATGCGCAATGTCCTGGCCGTCGACGAGAATCCGCCCGGATTGCGGCTCGTAGAAGCGGAAGAGCAGCCGCGAGATCGTCGATTTGCCGGCACCTGACGGGCCGACCAGCGCCACCGTCTTCCCCGCCGGCACGCTGAAGCTGATGCCGCGCAGGATCGGACGATCGGCACGATAGGCGAAATGCACATCCTCGAACGCCACCGCGGCCTGATCGACGGCCAGCGGGCGCGCATCCGGCGCATCCTCGATTTCGGGATTGCGGGCGAGGATGGCGAACATGTCGTCGATATCGATCACGGCCTGCTTGATCTGGCGATAGACCATGCCCATGAAATTCAACGGCATGTAGAGCTGGATCAGCATGGCGTTGACCAGCACGAAACTGCCGATCGAGGCGTTCCCCGCCATCACTTCACGGGCGGCCATGATCATCACCGTGACCATGCCGATGGTGAAGATCACCGCCTGCCCGCCATTGAGCACGGCGAGCGAGGTATAGGTCTGCGTCGAGGCACGCTCGTAGCGCGCCATCGATGCGTCATAGCGCTCGATTTCGCGGGATTCGGCGCCGAAATATTTCACCGTCTCGAAATTCAGAAGCGAATCGATCGCCTTGGTATTGGCATCGGTATCCGACTCGTTCATCCGCCGCCGGATCTCCATCCGCCACTTGGTGGCATAGTAGGTATAGGTCAGATAGGCGGCGATCATGACCGCGACGACGAGGGCGAAGGACCAGTCGAATTCCCAGGCGAGGATGGCGAGCACGAGGGCCAGTTCGATGATCGTCGGGATCAGCGTCAGGATCATCAGCCGCGAGAGTTCCTCGATGGCGTTGCGCCCGCGCTCGAGCACCCGCGTCAGCCCGCCGGTCTTGCGCTCGAGGTGGAAATTCAAGGACAGGCTGTGCAGATGCGCAAAGAGCTGCGAGGCGATCCGGCGCACGGCGTGCATCGCCACCTTGGCGAAGAGCCCGTCGCGGACCTGCGTGAACAGCGCCATCGCGATCCGCGCCAGACCGTAGAGCGCCGTCAGCAATAACGGCGCGCCCCAGAGCCAGTGCAGGGCATCCTCCGGCGCCACGGATGTCGTATCCGAGGTTTCCGTGATCGCAACGAGCGCGTCCGTCGCCCATTTATAGGTGAAGGGCACCACCATGGTCGTGACCTTGGCGAGCACGAGGAGCGCGAAAGCGACGAAGACGCGCTGCTGCAGATCCTTGCGGCCATGTGGCCAGAGATAGGGCCAGAGCCGGAAGAAGGTGGCGTAGAGCGAGGCCTGTGCAGGCGGCTGGACCGGTTCTGGTGGGGTGCTGTTCATGACGCCGTCCGGAGGGTACTGACGGGGATATGGCGGTCGCGGTCGGTAATGTCACCCGCTAAAGCGTCCGGTTTGCAAAAATTCCAATGGCGAGCGCCCCGTAACAGCCCCTATCCCCATCCCGCCGCAGACTTGCTAAAGCATCATTCCGTCAGATGGATACCGGCTGACGGAAAAAATGATGCGTCGAACATTAACTTAGAGCGCCCGGCCTGACTCCGTCAGGTCGGCATGCGCTCTAAAGCATCACGAGACGGCGCGATCGTATCGCGAATGCAGCGAAAAGAACCGAAAAAGGTCTCATCCCATGTCCGATGTCACAGCCCAACCGCGTGTCCACCTCCAGCACCAGCGCTTTCGCCTGCGCGCCTGGATTCGCACCCGCCTCTGGGCGCAGGTGCTGGCGGGCATGCTGCTCGGGTTCCTGACGGGGATCGTGCTGGGACCGGATGTCGGCTGGCTCGCGCCCGAGACATCGGAATCCGTCGGTCGCTGGCTGGCGCTGCCGGGGCAGATCTTCCTCGGCCTGATCGCGATGGTGCTGGTGCCGCTGATCTTCACCTCGATCGTCGGCGGGCTGACGAATTCCGGCTCGGGCGCGGATCTGCGCGCCGTCGGTTCGCGTCTGGCCGGATTCATCATCGTCACCACTGTCGCCGCCGCCTGGATCGGCGTGGCTCTGGCGCAATGGTTCAAGCCGGGAACCGGCATGGCCGGGGCCTTCACCTCCGTCGCGGCAAGCGATGCGGATGCCCTGCCCGAACCCTCCGCCTCGCCCTTCGACGGTGCGCGCGCCCCCGATATCATCGCCGCCATCCTGCCGACCAATCCCGCCGCCGCGATCACGCAGGGCGACATGCTGGCCGTGGTCGTCCTCGCCGTGCTCGTCGGACTGGCCTGCCTGCAGGTCGATCGCGACAAGATCGCGCCCTTCGTGCGCCTGCTCGACGCGCTGCTGTCGATCGCCATGGTGATCGTGAAATGGGCGATGTTCCTCGCGCCCTTCGCCGTCTTCGGCCTGATGGCCCAGCTCGTCATGCGGATCGGGCTCGGCACGGTGGCCGGGATGTCGGCCTATGTCGGCACCGTGCTGCTCGGCCTCGCCATCCTCCTCGCGCTCTACATGCTGATCGTGACGCTGCTCGCGCGCGTCTCGCCGATCACCTTCCTGCGCGATGCGGCGGGGACGCTGCTGCTGGCCTTCTCGACCTCCAGCTCGTCGGCGATCATGCCGATGACGATCACCACCGCGCGGATGATGGGCGTGCCCTCCTCCATTGCCAATATCGTGGTGCCGCTGGGCGCGACCATGAACATGGCCGGCACGGCGCTGTATCAGAGCATCGCCATCCTCTTTCTCGCGCAGATGGCCGGGATCGAACTATCGCTGCCGCAGATCGCGCTGATCACGGGCACGCTCGTCGCCTCCTCGATCGGCGCGCCGGGAACGCCGGGGGTGAGCATCGCCATTCTCGTCAGCGTGGCGGCGGGATTCGGGATACCGGTCGAGGGGATGGTGATCATCCTGGGCGTCGACCGCCTGCTCGACATGTCGCGCACCGCCGTCAACGTCACCGGCGACCTCGTCGCCTGCGTCACCCTGCGCGGCACGCTCGACGCGCCGGAGGCGGTGGGGGCGGCGGCGTGAGTCTGAATGCGAAGGCGAGAGCGCAACAAAAAAGGGCCGCTGTGGCAGCGGCCCTCTCCTGATCGATTGATCCGTCCCGGCCCAAAGGGCCCGGGCGCTCCGCTCAGTAGCGGTAATGGTCGGGCTTGTAGGGGCCCTTCTCCGGCACGCCGATATAGTCGGCCTGCTCCTTGGACATCTTCGTGAGGCGGGCACCGACCTTGCCGAGATGCAGGGCAGCGACCTTCTCGTCGAGATGCTTGGGCAGCACATAGACCTGACGCTCGTACTTGCCCTCGTTCTGCCAGAGCTCGATCTGGGCGAGCACCTGGTTGGTGAAGGAGGCCGACATCACGAAGG
>PXAW01000329.1 GCA_003567055.1 Hyphomicrobiales bacterium | reverse complement strand
GATGCGCTGCCGGCGCTCGAAATCGTCTCCAGCTTCGGTGTGGGTTACGATCATGTCGATGCCGCACATGCCGGCACGAAGGGCGTCGTCGTGACCAACACGCCCGACGTTCTCACCGACGAGGTGGCCGATCTCGCCCTCGGCCTGCTGCTCGCCACCTTGCGCAGACTTCCCCAGGCCGATCGCTATCTGCGCGAAGGCCGCTGGCTGGAAAAGCCGTTCCCGCTCAGCCCGACGCTGCGTGAGCGCAAGATCGGCATTCTGGGCTATGGCCGCATCGGCAAGGCGATCGCGAAGCGCCTCGACGCGTTCGATGTCGAGGTCGTCTATCACGGGCGCCGCGAGCAGGCGGATGCGCCGCATCGCTACTATGCCGATCTCGAGGCGATGGCGAAGGACGTCGATACGCTCGTCGTGATCACGCCCGGGGGGAAGGGGACCGAAAAGATGGTGGATGCGCGCATCCTCGCCGCCCTTGGCCCGGAAGGCGTACTGATCAATGTGGCCCGCGGCAGCGTCGTGGACGAGGCGGCGCTGATCGCGGCCCTTCGCGACGGCACCATCCTCTCGGCGGGGCTCGACGTGTTCGAGAAGGAGCCGCAGGTGCCGCAGGAACTGATCGATATGGATCACGTGGTGCTGCTGCCGCATGTGGGCTCGGCTTCGGTGCATACACGCAACGCCATGGCCCAGCTCGTCGTCGATAACCTCCTGGCATGGTTCGACGGCAAGGCGCCGCTCACACCTGTGCCCGAGACGCCTTCGCCGCGCTGAGGCCGGATCCGGCGCATGCATGCGCCTTCATCTTGCACCCGCGCGCGGCTTTGCCTATTGAGGTTGCAAGGAGATTACGCATGCTCGACCGCACGGACAATTTCGGCCAGGAAGCCCGGATCGAATATCTCGACGCGCATTTTCGCGTCGTGAGCCCCGGCAAATTCGTGCGCTGCGCCGTGACCGGCGATCCCATCCCGCTCGACAAGCTGGTCTACTGGAGCGTCGAGCGGCAGGAGCCCTACAGCTCGCACCAGGCGGTGATGCAGCGGCTCGGGCTGAAGCCGAAAGGCGCGGACGGGGCCGGCGGGACGCAGGCTTCGTGATCCGATTTTCCTACGCATAGGAAAATCGTCTTGACAATCTGGAATAGTCCAGCCACCTTGCTGCCATAGGTTGTGCGGCAAGGAAGCAGGTCATGAATTTCGAAAATGCAGTGATGCGCCAGGACGATCTTGCGCGCGGCAAACGCGGGTCAAGCAAGCGCGGGTCTGGCAAGCGCCCCCCGATGCCGGGATCCCCGGCTGAGCCTGTTCTGTCCCGCGAGGCCTTGCGCTTGTTGCAGGCATTGACGGCGCGGGGCGCGCATACGCGGGCTGATCCGTTCGACCCCGATCGTATCCTGCTCAGGAAAGGGGAAACGCCCCGCCGCGACGGCGCTGCGGTCTCGCTCGGCGGTGGGAGTTTTGCGCGCAGCGCGCTGGATATGCTCATCGGACATGATCTCGTGAATACAGGCAAGGATAGCGCTGATTCTGATGCTTCGGCGGTGATCTCGCAGGCCGGGAAGAGCTATCTCGCGCGGCTGGCGGCACGTCGCGCGGGGCAGGGCGACGAGGCCTTCGCTGCGCAGCATCGCGTCGAGGTGATGGCCGACAGGCCGGATCCCGTCGATGACGGGGCGCGACTGCGCGTGCGGGTCAATCAGGAAGAAAGTCCTCTGGCCTGGCTCGCCGCGCGCAAGGGCGCGGATGGCGCGCCGCTGATCGACGCGGCGCAATTCGAGGCCGGTGAGCGTTTCCGGCGCGATCTCACCATGGCGGGAATCATGCCCGGTGTGAGCATCGACTGGGACCGGCTCGGCTCGGGCGGGGGTGGCGGGGGCGGCAATCGTGCCGGGCGGCTCGACGCGACGGAGGCCTGTATCGCCGCGCGCCAGCGCGTGACCCTGGCCGTGCGCCATCTCGGCGCCGGGGACGGGGATCTGCTTATCGATGTCTGCGGCTTTCTTACCCGGATCACCGAAATCGAGCGGGCGCGCGGCTGGCCGGCGCGATCGGGCAAGATCATGATTGCGCGGGCCCTGTCGCGGCTCGCTGATCATTACGGGCTCGCCGGCACGGCGCACGGAGCGGTGCGTCATGGTCGCATTCTGGCCTGGTGCGCCGGTGCGGCGGTTGCGCCGGGCTGAGCTTCGCAATACGAGGCAGAGAGGAAACGGGCGCGGCGGCCATATTTTCGACGCGAGCCGCGCCCAGTTTCACCGAAGCGGCGACCGGATTGCTGCGGCGCAGGGTCCCGCTTGCGGCGCGGAGTTATCCGGCCCAAACTGGGTTTGCGCCGGGTGTGACTCGCGCCTCCCGTCACCGCGCCCTCCCGGCGTGTACGATCCTGCGCCGCTGCGGCGCTGATGCGAAAAGGCCTGCTGCATGCAAGAAACGTCGTCGACGCCGCAATCCCTGGACGAATCGGTGCTGCGCAACGCCGAAGCGACACTGGAAATCGTGGTAAGGGCCCGCGAAGCCGTCGAGGGGGTGATCTTCGGTCAGAAGAACGTGGTCGATCTGGCGCTGACGACGATCCTCGCCGGAGGGCACGGGCTGCTCGTGGGTGTGCCGGGTCTCGCCAAGACGAAGCTCGTCGAAACGCTCGGCACGGTGCTCGGCCTTGATGCGCGGCGGGTGCAGTTCACCCCCGATCTGATGCCCTCCGACATTACCGGCTCCGAAATCCTCGAGGAGGACGCCGATCGCCGGCGCCATTTCCGTTTCGTGCGCGGGCCGATCTTCGCGCAGCTCCTGATGGCCGACGAGATCAACCGCGCCAGCCCGCGTACCCAGTCGGCGCTGTTGCAGGCGATGCAGGAGCATCACGTTTCCGTGAGCGGCGAGCGTCACGACCTGCCACGCCCCTTCCACGTGCTCGCCACGCAGAATCCGATCGAACAGGAAGGCACCTATCCCCTGCCCGAGGCCCAGCTCGACCGCTTCCTCCTGCAGATCGACGTCGATTACCCTGATCGCGCGGCTGAGCGGCGTATCCTTCTGGAGACGACGGGTGAGAGCGAGGTGCGGCCCGTGGCCGTACTCGGCGCCGAGGATCTGATGAATGCACAACGCCTCGCACGGCGCCTGCCCGTGGGTGAGAGCGTGGTCGAAGCGATCCTCGATCTCGTGCGCGCCGCACGCCCCGGTGAGGGCGAATCTTCCGTGACCGAACATCTGCTCTGGGGGCCCGGCCCCCGTGCTTCCCAGGCCCTGATCTTCGCCGCGCGCGCTCGCGCACTGATCCACGGGCGCGTCTCGCCCTCACTCGACGATGTCGCCGCTCTGGCTGCGCCGGTGCTGAAACACCGCATGGCCCTCACCTTCACCGCTCGCGCCGACGGCGTCACCATTCCCGATCTCGTGCGCCGGCTCACGGCGCGGCTCGGCGCGTGAGGCCGCTCTGATGGCGCGCGTGCGGGTCCTCAGCGAGGCGCAACGGATCCCCGGTCGCGCGGTGACGCTGGCCGCGCAGGACCTCGCCGCGCGCCTGCCGCGTATGGTTCTCGAAGCGCGCCGGGTTGCTGCAACACTGGCGCATGGCATTCACGGGCGGCGACGGGCCGGGCCGGGAGAGACCTTCTGGCAGTTTCGCCCTTTCAGTGCCGGCGAGCCCGCAGCGCGGATCGACTGGCGGCGCTCGGCACGCGATGACCGGCTCTATGTCCGCGAACGCGAATGGGAGGCGGCGCATTCGGTGCATCTGTGGATCGATCGCTCCGCCTCGATGGCCTACAGTTCCGAGCTCGCCATGGCGCCGAAGCTCGACCGGGCGATCGTGCTCGGCCTCGCTCTGGCAGAGGGTTTCGTGGAGGCCGGCGAGCGGGTCGGTCTGATGGGCGCCCTGCCCCCGCGTGCCTCGCGCCGCATCGCGGAGCGCTTTTCGGAGGTTCTCGCCGATCCCCGCGCGACGAGCGATGCCGACATGCCGGCGGCCACGGCGCTCGCTCCCCAGGATGAAGCAGTCATCGTCAGCGATTTCCTCAACCCCGCAGCGGAATGGAGCCGGTGCATCGAGGGAATCGCCGGACGCGGCGCGCGCGGCCATCTTCTGATGATCGTCGATCCGGTTGAGGAGAGCTTTCCGTTCTCCGGACAGGCCATCCTCGAAGATCTGGAAGGCTCCGGCCGTCTGCGCATCGGCGATGCAGGGAGCTGGGGCGCGGCCTATCGCAAGCGCATCACGGCGCATCGCGAGACGCTTGCCGATATCGCCCGGCGCCATGGCTGGACGCTCACCATCCACCGCACCGATCGCCCCGCCAGCGAGGCGGCCCTACGGCT
>PXAW01000452.1 GCA_003567055.1 Hyphomicrobiales bacterium | reverse complement strand
CCGCCGTGACCAGCGGTTTGCGAGCGTGAAAGCAGGCATCCGAGACGGCGTAACGCGTCTCGAAATTATCCGAGCCTTCCGCCACGATGTCGTAATCCGCGATCAGCGCGTGGGCATTCTCCGGCGTGATGCGCAAGCGATGTGCCTCGACCGTCACATGCGGATTGAGCCGGGCGATGGCGTCTGCGGCGGAATCCACCTTCGCGCGACCGATATCCGGGGTGCCGTGGATGATCTGGCGCTGGAGATTGGAGAGATCGACCGTATCGTCGTCGACGATGCCGAGATGCCCCACACCCGCCGCTGCGAGATATTGCAGGAGCGGCGCTCCCAGCCCGCCGGCGCCGATCACCAGCACGCGTGCCGCCTTGATCTTTGCCTGGCCCGGCCCCCCGATATCGGAGAGCACGAGATGGCGGGCATAGCGGGCGATTTCATCGGATGAGAGCGTCATCGTGGCACAATATCCTCGACGTGCTCGCCGGCAAAGCGTGTGATCCGGTTTTTCAGCGCGGCACATGCGCCATCCACCCATATGGTGATGCATGGGCGGGCCGGTGAATCGCCGCGCGCCGGCTTGGCCTCGCGCCATCGCCTGCGTAACCATGGGCGTGAACGTATTTCAAGGGAGGAAATCATGATTCTGCGCACGTCTCCGCCGTCACCCTTCGGTCGCAAGGTGAAGATCGCCGCATCGGTACTCGGTCTGTCGGACCGGCTCAAAGTGGAAGGCGCCGATACCGCCGATCCGGGCGACAGCCTGCGCAAGCAGAACCCGCTCGGCAAGATCCCGGTCCTGATCGAGGATGACGGGACCACCTGGTACGATTCGCGTGTCATCGTCGAGTATCTTGACCATCTCGCCGGCGGCGGGAAACTGCTCCCGCCGGGGGCAGCGCGTTTGCCGGTGCTGCGCCTGCAGGCGCTCGCCGACGGGCTGGTGGATGCCAATATCCTCATTCTCTATGAGGGGCGCTGGCGCGATCCTGCTCACCACGAGGCCAAATGGCTGGAATACCAGCAGGGCAAGGTCACGCGCGCGCTCGATGCGCTGGCGGAGCAGGCGCCCGATTTCACCGGCAAGGTCGATGTCGGGACCATCTCGGTGGCCTGTGCGCTCGGCCATATGGATCTGCGCTTCGAGGGCGCCTATCGCAAGAGCCATCCGGCGCTCGATACCTTCATGAATCGCTTCGCCGCCGATGTGCCCGCCTTCGAGGCGACGAAGGTCACCGCCTGAACGAAAAGGGCCGCCCCGAGAGGGCGGCCCGATCGTTTCCGGAAAGGTTCGCGGCAATCAGCGCGAATAGAACTCGATCACGAGATTGGGTTCCATCTGAACGGCGTAGGGCACCTCCGACAGGGTCGGGATGCGGGTATAGGTCGCCTTCATCTTGGAATGATCCGCATCGAGGTAATCGGGAACGTCGCGCTCGGCGAGCTGAACCGATTCGAGAACGATCACCAGCTGCTTGGAGCTGTCCTTCACCTCGACGACGTCACCGGGCTTCACCAGGAAGCTCGGGATGTTGGTGCGGCGACCGTTCACGGTGATGTGGCCGTGATTGACGAACTGGCGCGCGGCGAAGGGGGTCGGCGCGAATTTCGCGCGATAGACCACCGCATCGAGACGACGCTCGAGCAGGCCGACCAGGTTCTCGCCGGAATCGCCGCGCATGCGGATCGCTTCGGCGTAATAGCGGCGGAACTGCTTCTCGGTGATGTTGCCGTAATAGCCCTTGAGCTTCTGCTTGGCGCGCAGCTGCGTGCCGAAGTCGGAGAGCTTGCCCTTGCGGCGCTGGCCGTGCTGGCCGGGGCCGTATTCGCGGCGGTTGACGGGGCTCTTGGGGCGGCCCCAGATATTCTCGCCCATGCGGCGATCGATTTTGTACTTCGCCTGAATGCGCTTCGACATAGTCGCGTATCCTCAGATCTGCGTTTTTCGTTTGCGAGGAACGCGCCCTCCTCTTTCACCGCGCGAGGAGACCTCGTACGGTGAACGACAGGCCGGGTCACGGCAGAAGCCGGACCCGATCCACGGGTGCGTCAAGAAATACGCGGGCCGTCGCCGACCCGCGCATTGCGGTGTCATTGCCGGTTCCGATAAGAAAAGTCAATCTTTGCCGCAAATTTCTTTTGTCCGGCCCCGTTTCGGGGTATCCGTCCGCGACTTGCGGATTTCGCGCCTGTGAACATGACGTTAGGTCATTCACGGTAACAGAGTGACAAGTTTTCATTGATAATTTAACCGGTGGGTGAAGGGAGACGGGTATCGTGACGACCGGCAACGAACCAGCCAGTGACGCATGCGCAGGCGCCGCCGCCGCGCAGCTGCACGTCATGGTCGCCGAACCCGACCCGCATCAGCGCAAGCATGTCGCCGATGCGGTGCGCGCTGCCGTTCCGCAGGTGCGGATATCGGAGGTTGCCGACGGCGAAGCGGCCGTCAAGGCGATGACGACCGGACGCCCGGATGTGCTCTTCATCAATGTCAAGATGCCCGGGATCAGCGGCGCGGAGGCCGTCGTCATCGCGCGGCAGGAAGGCGCCCAGCCGCTGACTGTACTGATGTCGGACAAGGTGCTCAGCCGCTGGGTTGCGCTTTCCAACGAACTCGACGCCTATGAATTCCTGAAGAAGCCGTATGATGAAGCCCATATCGCCGGCTTGATGCAGGCGGTGCTGCGCATGCGCAAGCCGGTCCGGGCGCTGCTCGTCGAGGGGTCGGAGTCGATACGGGCCCTGATGGGGAAGCTGATGCGGCAGTCGCGCTTCAATCTCGAGGTTGAGGAGACCGATTCCGGCGTGCATGCCGTCAAGCTGATGCGGGCCAGCGCCTACGATGTCGCGCTGATCGATCTGCATCTCGATGGGATGGACGGGCTGGAGACGGCCTGTCAGGTCAAGGATGCCGCGCCGCAGACGGCGCTGGTGCTGATTTCCGCGCCGGGCTCGGAGAAGATCGAGGCGGCATCACGGCATTTCGGCTTCACCACGTTCCTGCAAAAACCGTTCTATGCGCATCATATCGAAGACATGCTGCACGAGGTTTTCAACCTGCGCCGACCCTATCTGCTGAACGCGACCGGGCGGGTGCATGCGCGCAGCTTGCGCATGGAGGAGGAGCGGCGCGCCCGCAGGCGCTGATCGGAGGATCATCCCGTCAGGCCGGAGCGCGCTCTGGGGCGCGTAACGCATCATGCGGCCCCGCTTTCGCGGGAACCGCATGATGATTCAGGCCCTGTCACGGCTGTCTTTCGCCGCGCCGCCGGATCAGCTGGCGCGGCGCCTGAATTCAGAATTTCGGGAAATCGACGGGCCCGAACTCCTCATGCACGATCCGGCGCATTTCGAGGACTTCACGCGGGCTCAGCCGGCCATCGCCATCCGTATCGGCGAGCTGGAATACCGCCTTGAACTGCTGGGCGTTGAACTTGCCCATCTGGTCGAGGAAGAGATTGCGGTCTCCCGGGCTGAAGCCGAGAACAGGCGCGAAGCGGTTCCATTCCTCCTGGCTGAAGCCGTCATTCTGTGCGTCATGCGACTCGGCGGTGGCGATGAACTCCTCGAAATCGAGTTGCCAGTCGAAGCCTGCCGCCTCGCGGAAGCTCTGGATCCGGTTCGGATCGTTGCCGTTGAGGTGGCGGCTCAGATCCAGCACCTCGCGCTCGTCGATGGTGCCGCTGCCATTGGTGTCACCGGCGCGCAGCATGTCGACGAGGCCGATGATGTCGCCGCGTCCCTTCGGACCGAACAGATGCTTGTGGTCCTCCGGTGTCAGGTTGAGCAGGGGTGCGAATTCGGCCCATTCCTGCGCATTCAGGCGCCCGTCACCGTCACGATCGAAGCTGCGCGCAGCCGCCATGGCTTCGTCGGCGGTGAGCTGCCAGTCGGCTCCGGCCATGTCACGGAAGCTGCGCGGGCGGTCCGAGACCAGCGGGGCGCTCAGCGCGCGGGCATTGTTCTGGCCGATATTCAGTTGGAAGATCAGGCTCTCGCGACCGGGATTTTCCGGTGCGTAGCGATCATCCATGCCGATGAACATTCTGCCGCCATCGGGATCGACGACCTGGTCGGCATGGTCATGGCCGTCCACATTGGTCTGGATGCCCTGATCCATATTACCGGTCGTGTGGAACAGCTTGTTGCCGTATTCACCATTGATCGGCTGCATCTTGCCGAACGGGTCGATATGCACGAGGTTCATACCGCCCGGATGTTCGGTGAACAGGTTGGACGGGTGGCCGTATTGGTTGACGAGGGCGAACTGGCCGTCCTGACGGGCGAGCAGGTCCCGCGATTGCGGATTGCGGAAGGCGTTGG
>PXAW01000313.1 GCA_003567055.1 Hyphomicrobiales bacterium | reverse complement strand
CATGACGCTGATCGCGCTGGTGCTGATTCACGCGCTGGCTGCCCTGTATCACCATTATTCGATGAAGGACGACACCCTGCGCAAGATGATGCCGGATTCGAAAGGCAAGGGCCGGCGCTGAGCCACCCTTGCGGGGCGGGGGCGCCTGTGGGATGAAGATTGCCGCCCACAAAGCGCCGAGGCGCGGTCGGGCCGCTTCGGGCGCTGCCGTGGGGCGACTGTAAACCTACGGGGGCTCTCATGCCGGGACCGATCCGCGCCGTCGCCTTCGACATGATCGAAACGGTCTTCTCGATCGAGAGCCTGCGAGCGGGCCTCACACCGCTCGGCCTGCCGGCGAATGCCCTCGACACCTGGTTTGCGGCGAGCCTGCGCGATGCGTTTGCGCTCGCGGCAACGGATGATTTTGCCCCTTTCCGTGACGTGATGGGCGATGCGCTGGCCGATCTCCTGCAGCGGCATAACCTTCCCGTCATGGAGAATCGCATCGCCGCCTTCCTCGACGGCATGAAAAACCTGGAGGCCCGGCCCGACGCACATCGCGCCTTCGCCACGCTCGCGCAGGCGAATTTGCCGATCGTCGCCGTCAGCAACGGTGCGGCTGCGTCGACGCAACACCTGCTCACGCGCGCAGCGCTGGCACCCCTTGTGCAAAGGGTGTTTTCGGTTGACGAGATCGGCCTCTCGAAGCCGCGTCGGGAGGTCTACACGCATGTGGCGCAAAGCCTCGGCCTGCCTGCATCCGCGATCTGCCTCGTCGCGGCGCATGCCTGGGATATTCATGGCGCGCGCTCGGCGGGGCTGCACGGGGCCTTCGTCTCGCGCGGTCAGCCCTGGCCGGCCACGATGAAGAGACCCACCGTCATCGGTGACGAACTCCTCGACACGGCCGAGGCGGTGCTCGCATTGACAGGCTGATGAGGCGGGTCAGGTCTTCATGTCGATCACGGTTCGCGCCATCTCCGAGGCGGCCGAGAAGACCTTCGCATTGGCCTTGAAGGCGGCGACGGAGGCGACCTGCTCGGCGATTTCGCGTGCATAATCGACATTCGGCGCCGCCACCATGCCACTTGCATCGGCAAAGGGCGCATCGGGCTGATAGCGCAATTCGTAGGCCGGAAGCCTTTCCGTCATGCGCGCTGCGGTGCCGCTGCCGGTGGAGACCTGCACCACATCGACCGGCTGGTAGACGCTGCGCGGATCGTCGCTGCGCGGGAGCGGGCGGTTGGGCGGCGTCTGCGGAACCGGGCCGTCGGTGCGTGCATTGGCGACGTTCGAGGCACTCGCCTCGAGGCGAAGCGCCGAGGCATTCATACCGCTCGTGGCTATGGTGAGTGACGCAGACATGGGCGCAAGATTGCCTGCGCGCCTGTTACGGCGGGATCAATCGGAACAGTTGCATTTTAGGGAATTGTCGAAAAAGCCGGGCGGGCGAAAAAAAACGCAACACGCTCGGAACCGGAGGCGGATGCGGACGTTAGCGCAGTAACCGGCCTCAATCTGCCCCCATCGGTCGGCAACTCGAAGGCGCATCCGGTTTCTCCGGATGCGCCTTTTTCGCATCGGTTCAGGTCACGCGGCCGTGTCGCGGGCATAGGCCCAGTAGAGTTCGCGGGCGCGCTGATACATCGGTCCGGGCTGAAGCTGGCGCTCCTCGATCCGTGTCACCGGTGTGACCTTGGCATAATTTCCGGTGCAGAAGATTTCATCTGCGTCGAGGAATTCCTCGTAGCGCAGCACCCGCTCGATCACCTCCACGCCGCTGTCGCGCAAAAGGCTCGTGACACGCTGGCGGGTAATGCCGTTCAGGAAAGTACCATTGGGGATCGGGGTGTGCACGACACCGCCCTTGGCCATGAAGATATTCGCGGTCGCCGTCTCGGCAACGCTGCCCAGCATGTCAAGCACGACCGCATTGTCGAAGCCGCGCGTGCGCGCCTCGCGCAGGATGCGGGCATTGTTGGGATAGAGGCAGCCGGCCTTCGCGTCGGTGGGCATGGTCTCCAGCGTCGGACGGCGGAAAGCCCCCTTCGTCACGGCGGCGCCGGCGGGCTCCGCCATCGGCGCCTCGAACAGCGTCATGCAGAAGCCGACATTGTCGGGATCGGTCGTGATCGTACCGGGCCCCTCGCCCTCGCCCCAATACATCGGCTTGACGTAGAGCGCTTCGCCGGATTCGAATTTCTTCGCCCCCTCGAGGGCGAGGGCGACCATTTCCTCCGTGGTCACCGTCGGATTGAGATCGATCGCCTTGGCGGAACGGTTGACGCGAGCCATATGCAGATCGAGATCCGGCGCCACGCCGTCGAAGATGCGTGCGCCGTCGAATACGGTGGAACCGAGCCAGCTGGCATGGGAACGCGGGCCGATGATCGGCGGGTTGCCTTCATGCCAGTCGCCTGCATACCAGGTCCAAGTCTTCGAATACCAGGCCACGCGTTTTCTCCTTCCATGCGCTCATGACGCAACGAATGCGTCGCCCCTATCCAAGAGACGACCGGCACCGCCTGTCAATCGGCAAGTTTCCCCACCATGCCTTTCAGGCAATGCCTGCCCTGCCCTTCCGGACGATATCTGCCCCGCCCTTCCGCCCGATCGGCACGGGAATCGCCAGAACCGGGAGCCACCGGGACCGACGACCATCAAGGTCGGGGCCATCAAGATCGGGACCATCAGGACCTCCGGTTGCAGACGATAGAGCCAATCAGGAGCCGCCCGCAAGCCCGGGATCAGTGAGGCAGGGATCAGTGAGCCAAGGATCAGCGAGCCAAGGATCAGCGAGCCAGGGGCCCGCAAGTCCGGAGGCGCGTGGGAAGGGGGCGCGGGGGAAGGTGGCGCGTGGAAGACGTCCGCATCACGCCAGGAATCGAGATCACGCCAACAATCGAGATCACGACGAGAATCGGCATCACGCCAGGGATCGCCCGCAGGCCATGTGGGGCCGGCGAAATCAATCCCCGCGCCCGGCGCAAAGTGATCAGCCGCGCGGTGAACGCGCCGGTTCACCGCATGCGCATATGCGGCTGCCGCCGGAGAGCCCCCCGGCGCGCCGTTCAACCCTGGCTGCGCAGCTTGTCGCGGGTTTCTGCGAGCGCGGCGATGGCCGCGTCGATCTCGTCGCGCTGGCTCTCGAGATGCGCGATCTGCTCCTCGACCTTGGTCAGGGAGAGCTTGAGATCGATCCCGCCCTTGCCGCCCTGTTCGGTCGGTGTGAGCATGTCCTGGATCTCGGCGAGGGTGAAGCCGAGCTGCTTGCCCTTGAGAATCACCGAAAGGCGTTCACGGTCGCGGCTCGAATAGATGCGCATGGTGCCGATACGCTTGGGCGCGAGCAGGCCGCGATCCTCGTAGAAACGCAGCGCCCGCAGCGTGACGCCGAATTCGCGCGACAGATCGCTGATCAGGTATTCCTTCGCTTCGGAAGCGCCTTCTTCGGCGAATCCCGAAACCTCCTGCGAAATCGTCTTGACACTATCCATGTACGACACAAAGACCCCCTTCGTTCGATACCGGCTCCCGGACGCCCGTCCGCGCAGGGAAGCGCATCGGGACAATCTCGCTCAATCTGAAAAGCTCATAACTCCGACTGCCATAATCAGAGATTGCTTTGCCGGACTGACTGAAGCCCGTTCCGGCACCTTGGATCAGATCCGAGACGTTCCGGAGCAGGCGCTGAGACTATGCCCCAGACAAAGCCCGGTGCCAATATCAAGCTGCATTAAAATCGTATAGCAACCTTTAAGAACCGTCACCGTGGCACATCCGCTACGGCATGGCGCGTAGGGTCAGCGCCGCGCGACGGCAAGCCGAGCCGGGCCTATCGGCAAACCACTGGGGTCGCGCTGCGTCACCACCGCGAAACCTGCCATGAAACGCGCGCAAACCCGCCTCTTCAGAGCACCCCTTGCCTGGACCGGGGGCGATCGCGTTCAATTGCGCGCTGTGCATTGCGCGCTGTGCCAGGGGACTCTGCGACCCTCTGCGCACGGAAAGCGGCGGGGAAAAACCCGGATAGATCGGAGACGGTATGCGCCAAAGAGGCCTGAGGGAAGTGATTCGTCAGTATCTCATGCAATCTGCTGCAACCGCGATTCGCGGGTTCTGCACGACCGGGCTCGTGCTCGGAACACTGCTCTTCGCTGCATCGCTGACCCCGAGCCTGATCCCGCGCGGCGCATCCGTGCAAGGCATTCTCAGCGGATTCGCCTTCGCCTTCGGCTATCTGGCCGGTGTGGTGATCCGGGGTCTGTGGCGCTTTCTTGCCCTGCCCGAGGCGCCGCCGGCACATGTGCGCCGGGCACGGCTCGTCGCACTCGCGCTCTGCCT
>PXAW01000383.1 GCA_003567055.1 Hyphomicrobiales bacterium | reverse complement strand
GCCGCGATATCGGTGCGCCGGTCATCCGTCAGCGCCGCCTCGTGCCGGTTGAGCGCGTCGATCAGCGCGACGACGGCGGGCGCATCCTGCGCTGTGGCAGGGCGTATGGCGAGGCTGCTCACAGGTCGATGCTTTCGAGCTTCGCTGCGGGATCGCCGTTCTCGATCCCCTCCATCAGGGCCTGAACCGCTTCGAGGCCACCATCCTCGAACAGGCTGACATGGCCGCTATCGGGAAAGGCGAGGAAGCGCTTGGGCCCCGGCAGCGCCTCGTACAGCGCGCGCCCATCGGCGAAGGGGACGACCTGGTCGCGGCGCCCGTGCATGATCAGGGCGGGGGCCGTCACGTCGTCGACGAGATCGATCGAGCGGAACTGATCGAGCATCAGCAGCCGTACCGGCACGATCGGATAGAGCCGCGCCGCGACATCGGCGGTGGAGGTGAAGGGCGCATCGAGCACGATGGCGCCGAGCGGATTCTCGGCGGCGAGCCGCATGACCACGCCGGTGCCCAGCGATTCTCCGTAAGCGAGGATACGCTCCGGCTCCACATGCGCGCGGGCGAAGGCATAGGCGGCGCGGGCATCTTCATGCAGGCCGGCTTCCGTCGGAGAGCCGGTGGAGCCGGAATAGCCGCGATAGCTCACCATCAAGACGCCGCGCCCGTTCTCCGCCAGCGCCTGTGCGCGAAAGCGGCGGTTCCACAGGCTGCCGCCATTGCCGTGAAAATACAGCACCAGTGTGCGTCCTTCCTCGGGCGGCTTCCAGAAGGCGCGCAGCTCTTCGCCGTCCTCGGTGGTGATCACGACGTCGGAAAAACCGGAGAGCTGCGCTTCCTGGACATCCGTCACGCGGGCAGAAGCCGGGTATTGCATCGAACGCTGCGTGGTAAAGAGCATCGCCACGAGGCCGATATAGGCGACGAGTCCGACGATTGCGGTTCGCAAGATCCAGCGCATTCCCGGCTCCCGATTCACGCCGTCATGGGTTCGAGGATTTGGGATTGCAGAGGAGATGGGCGAATATGGGGCAGGGGGCGGTGTCTGTCGGCTCAGCTGTTGAGGCGCGTATCGCGTTCGGCTTCGAGAGCGGCGATGAGGATGCACAGGGCGATGCCCCGCGAGGCGGTGCGGACATCCTCCAGAGGCGGGAAGCTCGGGGCGAGGCGCAGATTCGCGTCCTGCGGATCGTCACCGCCCGGCCATGTGGCGCCGGCCGGCGTGAGGGCGATGCCGAGCTCGCGCGCCAGCGCCACGACCCGGCGCGCCGTACCCGGGCGCGCATCGACGCTGATGAAATAGCCGCCCCGTGGCCGGTACCATTGCGCGATGGCGAGATCACCGAAACGCTCGGACAAGGCTGCATCGACCGCGTCGAATTTCGGTGCGAGAATGGCGCGATGGGCATCCATGTGGCGCTCGATTCCTTCCGCATCCCCGAAGAAGCGCAGGTGACGCAGCTGGTTGAGCTTGTCGGGCCCGATCGTGCGCCGCCCCGCCATCTCCAGGAACCAGCCGACATTCGCCGGGCTCCCAGCGAAAAACGCGAGCCCCGCCCCGGCGAAGGTGATCTTCGAGGTGGAGGCGAAGACGAAGGCCCGGTCGTCATGGCGCGCCTGCGCGCATGCGGGGAGAATATCTTCCAGCACCGCCGGATCCGGGGTGAGATGGTGCACGGCATAGGCGTTGTCCCAGAACAGCCGGAAATCCGGCGCGCCCGTTCGCATCTGCGCCAGCCGGCGCACCGTCTCCGGTGAATACACTTCGCCCGTGGGATTGGAATAGAGCGGCACACACCACATCCCCTTGACCGCAGGATCGCGCACATGTTCCTCGACCACATCCATATCCGGCCCCGCGCCGGTCATGGGGACGGGAATCATGCGGATGCCGAAGGCCTCGCACAGGGCGAAATGCCGGTCATAGCCCGGTGAGGGGCACAGGAAGGCGGGTGCACTCTCGCGCGACCAGGGCTGCGTCGAGCCCGGCACCCCGTGCAGCATCGCCCAGGCGAGGCAGTCATGCATCAGCGCGAGGCTCGAATTCTCGCCCACGACGACCTGCTCGGGCGGGGCGCCGAGGAGGCGCGCGAAGAGGGCGCGCACTTCCGGCAGCCCCTGCAATCCGCCGTAATTGCGCGCGTCCTCCCCTGAAGCCGTGAAGACGTCCTGCGGGCTGAGATTGCCGAGCATCGCCTCGGCGAGATCGAGCTGTGCCGCCGAGGGTTTGCCACGGGTCATGTCGAGGCGCAGGCCCAGCGCCCGGAACGCCTCGAAATCCGCGCGCGCGGCGGCGATACGTTCCTGGAGGGCGGAGAGCTCGAGAGCGTGAAGCTGCATGGGATCGGTCTCGTTTCGGATAGCGGCGCAGCCTCGTTGCGGCGCAGGGATGGTGGATTGGCCGGTACTATCACGATTTCGGATCGTCTTCTCAAGGCCGGAGACGTTTTTGGGGTTGTGGCCGTGATCGCGAATGCTGTGCGGGTCCCTCGGACCGGGCGCGGTCCCTCTTCAGCGCCACAAGGCTTCCGGGCGCGCGGTGCCGAGGGCCGCCAGCGCGCCGATCAGGGAAGGGATGACGAGGAAGCCGTAGGTGAAGCTGTAGGAATCGGTCAGGGCGTGGATCTGCACGAAGGCCGGTGGCGCAAACAATACGCCGGCAAAGGCGGCGAAGGTGCCCAGCCCCGATGCCGCGCCGATCAGCCCCGGTGGCGAGACCCGCACGATTTCCGAGACGAACACCCCGTTCCAGCCCACAGCGGATGCGCCGAAGGCGACGGCGAGCCCGTAGGTGACGAAGCCGGGGGTATCCGGCGTGATCAGCGCGAAACCCAGCGCCGAGGCGGCGCTGATCAGGCCGATCACCACCAGCACCGCACCGTTATGCTGGAGCCGGTCGGCGACGATGCCCCAGGCGACGCGTCCGATCACGCCGGAAACCTGGATCACCGCGAGCAGCGTCCCTGCCCGCACGAGGCTCATGCCGAGTTCGAACACGGCGAAGGTGACGACGAAGGTCATCAGGCAGAGCTGCACGCCGCCGAAGCAGAAGGCACACAGGCACAGCCAGCGCAGACCCGGCAATTGCAGCGCCTCGCCCGCACCGCGCAGGGCGCCGATCCCGAGCGATGCCCCGGGGGTGCGCTCGGCATCCCATGCAGCGCGCGGCGGGGCGAGGGCGACCAGCGCGACGAGTGCCACCGGGGCGATCGCGATCAGGGCGACCTGCCAGCCGAAGGCGATGGCGATGGCCGGCGTGATGATCCCCGCCGCGATGCCGCCGAGCGGCACGCCGGTCTGCTTGATCGAGAAGATCAGGCCGCGATTGCCCTTGTGGGTATGGCGCGCGAGCAGATGCGCGGCGGAGGGGTTGGTCAGGCCGTGCGCGGCGCCGATCACGATCGAGGCGACGACGATCGCCGGCGCGCCGGGAAACGTCGCCACGAGGCAGCCCGCCCCGCAGGCCGCGAGCGCGATCTGGCTGACCCGCGCCCCGCCGAACCGTGTCACCATCGAGCCGGCGAGCAGCGAGACGCCGGCGCCCACCGCATAGACGATGGCGATCTGATAGCCGATGACGATGGCCGGCAGCCCCACGCTCTCGGCCACGACCGGCGCCATGGCGGCCAGCGCGAGCACGCTCCAGGAGACGAGGATCTGCGTCGTCAGGGTGGCGGCCAGCACCGCGCCGAGTTCGCGCCGCGCGCTCATGAGGCAGCCCGCATCAGAACGAGGCCGAGAGGCCGGCATCCACGGTCAGGATGTGACCGTTGACATAGGATGCGGCGTCGCTGGCGAGAAAGATTGCGGCGCCGGCGATCTCGTGCGGTTCGCCCCAGCGGCCGAGCGGGATGTGTTCCTCGACGAAACGCTGCACTTTCGGATCGCGCGTCATCGCCGCGTTGGTCTGCGTGGCGAAGAAGCCGGGTGCGATGCCGTTGACGAGCACGCCATGGGGAGCGAATTCCATCGCCATGGCCCGCGTCAGCGCCGCGAGCCCGCCCTTTGCAGCCGTATAGGCGGCGTCGTTGGGCCGTGCGCGCGGGCCGGCGATCGAGCAGATATTGATGATCCGCCCCGCGCCCCGCGCGATCATGGCCGGGACGAGCGCCCGGGTGAGGGCATAGGGCGCGGCGAGATCGGCATCGAGCAGATCGAGAAAGGCGGCGTGGTCGATCTCGCTGACAGGCCCGCGATGACGGCGCCCGACATTGTTCACGAGGATGTCGATCGTTCGGCCCGCCCCGGCGAGATCCGCCAGCGCAGCCTCGCGCGCAGCCGCATCGGCGATATCGAAGGCGCAGGGCTGCGCGCTCCCGCCCGCTTCGCTGATCGCCTGCACCACCGG
>PXAW01000389.1 GCA_003567055.1 Hyphomicrobiales bacterium | reverse complement strand
CCTGGATGAATTCGCGCAGACCGAGTGCCCGCAAGGTGGCGTCGAAGAGGCTCGGGAGATATTCACCGAAGGGAACGAGATGCACCTTGTCGTAGGTGGCGCGGATGCTGCCGTCCCCGGCGACGACGTGGATGGAATTGAAGAAATCATGGCCCTCGCCCCGCAGGCGCTCCTCTGCCCGCGCCGCGCCGGTGATCAAGGTCACGTCGGAAGGCAGCAGCGCGGCGATCTGGGCGAGCGCCCGGCGGTCGTTGTGGAGCAGAAACGGAAAGGCCGATTCGGGCCAGATCAGATGCGTCACATCGGCGACACCGGATGTCTGTGGCGAGGTTGCCCGGTCGGAGAGGCGCAGATAGCGCTCCATGATCTCCTCGCGATTGGCCGGGTTGAACTTTTCGTCCTGGGGCAGATTCGGCTGCATGATGCGCAATTGCACGCCGGCGACGAGGGGGCTCGGGCTCGCGGGCACGCGCATGGCGCCGTAGCCGGTGACGGCGATCATCGCGACGATTGCCGCGCCCGCCGGAATCCAGCGCCCCGCAGGGCGCGCAGCCGTGGCGATGGTCGCGGGCGCCGCCGCGATCGCGACCGCGAGCACGGTCATGCCCCAAAGGCCGATCAGGGCCGCAATCTGCATGGGCCAGAGCTGCTGGCCGAGCGCCATGCCGAGGCTGTTCCACGGAAACCCGGTGAAGAGATGCCCGCGCAGCCATTCCGCGAGGCCGAGCCCGAAAGCCAGCGCGAGAATACGCCAGGGCCCCGCGCTCCAGACCAGCCGGGCGGCGAGGAAGCCGAAAGCATAGAAGAAGGCGAGGGCAGCGGGCAGGCCGATCACGCCGAGCGGCATCGCCCAGGCGAAGCGGTCCGCCTCGACGAGGAAGGCCGCTCCGAGCCACCAGAGCCCGGCGAGGGAATAGCCGAATCCCCAGAACCAGCCGGCACTCGCCGCCGCCCGCAGCGGACCGAGCCGCCGGCCCGCCCCCGCACCGCCGGAACCGTCGATCAGCCAGATTGCGGCCACAAGCGAGACGATCAGGGCGGGGAAGAAGCCGAAAGGCGGCATGGCGAGCGCCGCGATCGCACCTGCCGCCATGGCCAGAACCGCACGACGCCAGCCCCAGCTCAGGATGATACCGTGGGCCAGGCCTTGCAGCTTGTCGATGATCATGCTGCGTCCACTCAACGCCGGCCGGGCGTGACGGCGGCTTTCCCGGAAGCGCCTGCGGCATCTGATGAAGCGCCTGCGGCATCTGATGAAGCGCCTGCGGCATCTGATGAAGCGCCTGCGGCATCTGAAGCGCCTGCGGCTTTCCCGGGCACGGGGCCCGGTGGCGTCTCGTTCTGTATCCGCGTCGTCGAATCCGTCGCCATGGCGCCATCCCCGGAGACGGGTGCCGGCGAATCGCCCGGACCCGTTGCGTCTTCCGGTTGCTTAGCACTGCTGCTGCGTGCCGTCACGCGCGGCGCGGCGATTTTGGCGCGCGGGTCGCGGCGATGCACCTTCACGCGCTTGAGCCGGCGCGGGTCGGCGTCGAGAATCTCGAATTCGAGCCCTTCCGGCCCGGCGATGAGCTCGCTGCGCGCCGGTACGCGCCCCGCCAGCGTCACGATCAGCCCGCCCAGCGTATCGACATCCTCGGCCAGATCGTCGCCGGTGAGATCGATGCCGAGCACCTGCGAGGCCTCCTCGAGATCGGCACGCGCATCGGCGAGCCAGGTATAGGGGCCGTCCTGCTCGATCATCGCGGCGGAGGCGAGGTCATGCTCGTCCTCAATGTCACCCACGATCAGCTCGACCAGATCCTCGATCGAGGCGAGCCCGTCGGTTCCGCCGTATTCGTCGATGACGAGCGCCATATGCGTGCGCGTCGTCTGCATCCGCACCAGCAATTCCACTGCGGGCATGGAGGGTGGCACGAACAGCACGGGACGCAGGATCCGCGTCGCAGAGAGTGCAGTGGTGAGATCGATATGGCCGAGTGAGAGCGGCTGCGGTGTCTTGCCGCGCCGGCGGCGCCCGTTGCCGTTCTCGGCCTTGGCGACGAGATATTCCAGAAAATCACGGATATGGATCATCCCCTTGGGATCATCCAGTGTCTCGCCATAGACCGGCAGGCGGGAATGGCCGGCGCTGCGGAAGATGCGCAGCAATTCCCCCAAGGGCGTATCCGCCGATACGGCGATGATATCCGCGCGCGGCACCATCGCGTCGCGCACGCGCGTGGAATGGAAGCCCAGCACGTTGCGCAGCATGGCGCGTTCCTGGGCGGAGAAACCCTCATTCTCCGCCGTGGAAGCGAGAACATCCTCGAGATCGGTGCGGATCGATTCGCGCGACCGCAACCCGAAGCGCCCGAGCACCCGCTCGAACCAGGGTTCGCGCTCGTCCTGATCGCGGTCTTCAGGATCGCTCCCGACCGCATTCTGCTCACCCCTTTCCGGGGTTGCCGCAGGAGAAGGCGCGGGCCCACCCTGCCGGAGGGCCAGCTGCGACCGGGCCGGCGCAGCCGGCTCCGGCGTTACGGGTTCGGATACCGGACCTTCCGAAGGCCCGGCGAGCCGACCCGCCGGGTGACTACCCTCGTCCTGATGGCTTCGTTTGTCCTGATGACTTCGACCGTCTTCGTTCATCGCTTGTCAGTCATCGCGCTCGACGGCGCGCTCCGCATAAGGGTCGGCGATGCCCATGCGCGCCAGGGCCGCGATCTCGCGCGCCTCCATAGCCTCCGCTTCGGCATCCTCTTCGTGATCATCACCCAGGCAGTGCAGCGTCCCATGTACCACCAGATGCGCCACATGCGCGGCCAGGCTCTTGCCCTCCTCGCGCGCTTCACGGACACAGGTCTCATAGGCCAGTGCGAGATCGCCCAGCGGGACCGGGCCGAGCGGGTTGATGCCCGGCGCGGCGGGGAACGACAAGACATTGGTCGGCTTGTCCTGACCGCGCCAGTCGCGGTTGAGGATCCGGATGGAGGCATCGTCGGTCAACAGCAGGCTGAGCAGGACGCCGTCCCCCGCAGTCACATCCTCGTCGGACTGGGCGAGCGCTGCGGCGACCGCCTCGCGGCAGAGCGCCTCCAGATCCGGCACGGCCTCCCAGCCCTCGGCCTCCACGCTGATATCGAGCGCGATCACGGCGTTGCGTCCTCTTTCCTGACACGCCCGGCAGTGACACCGTCCCGAGCTGCCGCCGCATCATAGGCCGCCACGATGCGGCGCACCAGATCATGGCGCACCACGTCGCCCTCGGCGAAGGTGACCCGGCCGATGCCTTCCACCCCGGTCAGCACGCGCAGCGATTCGATCAGCCCCGAGCGCTGGCCCGGTGGCAGGTCGATCTGGCTGGGATCACCGTTGATGATCATGCGCGAGCCTTCGCCGAGACGGGTGAGAAACATCTTCATCTGCATGGAGGTGGTGTTTTGTGCCTCGTCCAGCAAGACCACCGCATTCGTCAACGTGCGCCCGCGCATGAAGGCGAGCGGTGCGATCTCGATCATGCCGGTGGTCAGGCTGCGCTCGACATGGCGCGCTTCCATGAAATCATAGAGCGCGTCGTAGATCGGGCGCAGGTACGGATCGACCTTCTCGCGCATGTCGCCGGGCAGGAAGCCGAGGCGTTCGCCGGCTTCAACGGCGGGACGGGTGATGATCAGCTTGTCGACCTGGCCGCTTTCCAGCAGCGACACGGCCCAGCCGACGGCGAGCCAGGTCTTGCCGGTTCCCGCGGGACCGTCGGCGAAGACGAGTTCGTTCTTGCGCAGGGCGCGCAGATAGGCGTTCTGCGCCGCGTTGCGCGCCTTGACGAAGCCGCGCCGGCGCGTGCTGATCCCCTCGAAGCTGCCGCTGCCGGACGTCTCCGCCCCGTTTTCGGGGGCGGGAAACAGGGTGCCCTGAAAGGCGGTCTCCTGAATGGCGCCGTCGACATCGCCGAGAGTCACGGTGTCGCCGCGCGAGACGCGGTCATAGAGCGATTCGAGCACACGCCGCGCCTGTTCGGAGGCCTCGGGGCTGCCGCGCACGACGACGCAATTGCCGTTGGCATTGGCCAGCACGTCGAGGCGCCGCTCCATATGCGCCAGATTCTGGTCGTAATGGCCGAAGACCAGGCTTGCGAGGCGGTTATCCTCGAAAGTCAGCGTGATCTGCGCCGTCTCGTCGACACCCGGATGCGGGCCGGCTTCCGCCGGAAGCTGCGCATCTCCAGCCGCACGCTGCGGCTTGACCTTCTGGCGACCGTCACTGTCGGGCAATGCGCGTTACTCCTTCTCGCGATACCGGCGCGCACATCGCATGCCGCGCCTTCATGCTCCAGATTTCAGGCGACATCCGCCGCCTTCGCGCGCAGGGCTTCGCCCT
>PXAW01000509.1 GCA_003567055.1 Hyphomicrobiales bacterium | reverse complement strand
CGCTGCGCGGCAACGTCAACTGGATGGCGGCACGTCAGGCGAGCGTCGATTCGGAATTGTTCGGCAACGACATCTCCAAGCTCTGGCCGATCTCCTATGAAGGCCAGTCGGACACGGCCTGTTTCGACAACGCGCTCGAATTCCTGGTGCGCGGCGGCTATTCGCTCGCGCATGCCATGATGATGCTGATCCCCGAGGCCTGGGCGGGCAATCCGCTGATGGATGAGGACCGGCGCGTCTTCTACGAATATCATGCGGCCCTGATGGAGCCGTGGGACGGGCCGGCGGCGGTCTGCTTCACCGATGGCCGCCAGATCGGCGCGACCCTCGATCGCAACGGCCTGCGCCCGGCGCGCTATTTCGTCACTGATGACGATCTCGTGGTGCTCGGCTCGGAGAGCGGCGTCCTGCCGATTCCCGAGGAGAAGATCGTCGACAAGTGGCGGCTGCAGCCGGGCCGCATGCTGCTGATCGATCTCGAAGAGGGCCGCATCGTCTCCGACGAGGAGATCAAGACGCAGCTCGCAACCGCCCTGCCCTATCGCGAATGGCTGGAGCGGACCCAGATCAAGCTGGAGGATCTGCGCCCGGTCCAGGCGCGTGCGAGCCGCACCGACGTCTCGCTGCTCGATCGCCAGCAGGTTTTCGGCTACACGCAGGAAGATCTCAAGCTGCTGATGGAGCCCATGGCCGTGACCGGCCAGGAGGCCGTCGGCTCGATGGGCACGGACACGCCGATTTCGGCTTTGTCCGACAAGGCGAAGCTGCTCTACACCTATTTCAAGCAGAACTTCGCCCAGGTCACCAATCCGGCGATCGACCCGATCCGCGAAGAGCTCGTCATGAGCCTCGTCTCCTTCATCGGGCCGCGTCCCAACATCCTCGATCTCGAGGGCACCTCCCGGCGCAAGCGCCTCGAAGTGCGCCAGCCCATCCTGACCAACGAGGATCTCGAGAAGATCCGCTGCATCGGCCATTTCGAGGACCGCTTCGACACCAAGACGCTCGATATCACCTATCCGATCGAGCAGGGTGCGGCAGGCATGGAGGGCGCCGTCGAGCGCCTGTGCGACCGCGCCGAGGCGGCCGTGCGCGGCGGCTACAACATCATCATCCTCTCCGATCGCCAGGTCGGCCCCGATCGCCTGCCGATCCCGGCGCTGCTCGCCACGGCGGCGGTGCATTCCTATCTGATCCGGCGCGGCCTGCGCACCTCCGTGGGGCTTGTGCTGGAGAGCGGCGAGCCGCGCGAAGTGCACCATTTCGCCTGCCTGGCCGGCTACGGCGCCGAGGCGATCAACCCCTATCTCGCCTTCGACACGCTGCTCGCCATGAAGGACGACCTTCCTGCCGAGATCGACGAGCACGAGGTCATCCATCGCTATATCAAGGCGATCGACAAGGGCCTCCTGAAGGTGATGTCGAAGATGGGCATCTCGACCTATCAATCCTATTGCGGCGCGCAGATCTTCGATGCGGTCGGGCTCAAATCCGAGCTGATCGACAAGTATTTCTTCGGCACGGCAACGATGATCGAGGGGGTGGGCATCCCCGAGATCGCGCGCGAGGCCATGACGCGTCACGACGAGGCCTTCGGCACCTCGCCGATCTACCGCGATGCGCTGGGCGTGGGCGGCGAATACGCCTATCGCCTGCGCGGCGAATCGCATGCCTGGACGCCCGATACGGTCGCCACGCTCCAGCATGCCGTGCGCCTCAAGGCGGATGATCGCTACCGCGAATTCGCGCAGCTCGTGAACGAGCAGGAGAACGCGTTTTCCACCATCCGCGGGCTGTTTCGCCTGAAGCAGGCCGAGGATATCGGGCGCAAGGCGCTCTCGCTCGACGAAGTCGAGCCGGCTGTTCAGATCGTGCGCCGTTTCGCCACCGGCGCCATGTCGCTCGGCGCCATTTCCAAGGAAGCGCACGAGACCCTGGCGCTCGCCATGAACGAGATCGGCGCACGCTCGAATACGGGTGAAGGCGGTGAGGATGCCGGGCGCTTCAAGCCGATGCCGGACGGGCGCTCCAAGCGCTCGGCGATCAAGCAGATCGCCTCTGGCCGCTTCGGCGTGACGACGGAATATCTGGTCAATGCCGACCAGATGCAGATCAAGGTCGCCCAGGGCGCCAAGCCCGGCGAGGGCGGCCAGCTGCCCGGCCACAAGGTCGATGCGGTGATCGCCCGGCTGCGCCATTCGACTCCCGGTGTCGGCCTGATCTCGCCGCCGCCGCATCACGACATCTATTCCATCGAGGATCTCGCCCAGCTGATCTTCGATCTGAAGAACGTCAACCCGGCAGCCGATGTCTCGGTGAAGCTCGTCTCGGAAGTCGGTGTCGGCACCGTCGCGGCGGGCGTCGCCAAGGCGCGGGCCGATCACATCACGATTTCCGGTTTCGAGGGCGGCACCGGCGCCTCGCCGCTGACCTCGCTCAAGCATGCCGGTTCGCCCTGGGAGATGGGGCTCGCCGAGACCCATCAGACGCTCGTGCTCAACCATCTGCGCGGGCGCGTGGCGTTGCAGGTCGATGGCGGCCTGCGCACCGGGCGCGACGTGTTGATCGGGGCGCTGCTGGGCGCCGACGAGTTCGGCTTCTCGACCGCCCCGCTGATCGCGGCGGGCTGCATCATGATGCGCAAATGCCATCTCAACACCTGCCCCGTGGGCGTCGCCACGCAGGATCCCGTCCTGCGCAAGCGCTTCAAGGGCCTGCCCGAGCACGTCATCAACTACTTCTTCTTCGTCGCCGAGGAAGTGCGCGAGCTGATGGCGCAGATGGGTTATGCGACGCTCGACGAGCTGATCGGACGCTCCGATCTCATCGAGAAGCGCGACGCCATCGCCCACTGGAAGGCCAAGGGGCTCGATTTCGGTCGCATCTTCACGCGCCCGGAGGTTCCTGCGGAGATCGCCACGCGCCATACCGAGCGCCAGGAACATCCGATCGCGGAGGTTCTGGATCGCAGCCTGATCGAACAATCTGCTGCGGCCATCGAGAAGGAAGAGCCGGTTTCGATCGAGGCGAAGGTCGCCAATACCGACCGCACCGTCGGCGCCATGCTCTCGGGCGAGATCGCCAGGCGCTACGGCCATGAGGGCCTGCCCGACGACACCATCACGGTGAAGCTGAAGGGCACCGCCGGCCAGAGCTTCGGCGCCTGGCTCGCGGCCGGCGTCACCCTCGATCTCGAGGGCGAGGCCAATGACTATGTCGGCAAGGGGCTCTCGGGCGGCAAGCTGATCATCCGCCCGCCGCAGGAGAGCAGGGTGGAGGCCGAGAAGGCCATCATCGTCGGCAACACCGTGCTCTACGGTGCCATCGCGGGCGAGTGCTATTTCCGCGGCGTGGCCGGCGAGCGCTTCGCCGTGCGCAATTCCGGCGCTGTCGCGGTGGTCGAGGGCACCGGCGATCACGGCTGCGAATACATGACCGGCGGCGTTGTCGTGGTGATCGGCGAAACGGGCCGCAACTTCGCGGCGGGCATGTCGGGCGGCATCGCCTATGTGCTCGACGAGGCCGGCGATTTCGGCAAGCGCTGCAACCTCTCCATGGTCGATCTCGAACCCGTCGAGGCGGAAGAGGATCTGATGGTCTCGCTGCACCACCATGGCGGCGATCTGGAGACCAAGGGCCGCATCGACGTCATGGCCGACATGTCGGGCAAGGACGAGGAGCGCCTGCGCCAGCTCATCACCAACCACCTCAACTATACCGGCTCGACCCGCGCCAAGGCGATCCTCGACGAT
Source organism: Hyphomicrobiales bacterium (assembly GCA_003567055.1). Classification (GTDB taxonomy): domain Bacteria; phylum Pseudomonadota; class Alphaproteobacteria; order Rhizobiales; family Beijerinckiaceae; genus Saliniramus. The sequence continues at coordinate 608 of PXAW01000509.1, read as the reverse complement.
TGGGAGGCCTATCGCACCAAATTCGTGAAGGTGATGCCGGTCGAATACCGCCGGGCCCTGCGCGAAATGGAGCGCGCGCGCATGCCGGCGGCGGCGGAGTGAGGGCGCTTATGGCCCGGGCGCATATGCCAGACCCCGCGACCGGCATCGCGCGCTGGAATGCGTGTCGCTCTCGCGCGGGCAGGCGCTACGCTGCCAGTTCTACCCGGCGCGGGCATTCAGCGCGCATGCCGCTGTCTCCGCCCCGCGCGGAAAGCAGAGCAGAGACGGCGGCGCCGCGATCAGGGGCGTTCCGGCATGATGATTCTCGGCTGGGTCTCGCAACGCGATCCCGGAGCGGCGATATCGACTCTGGCTCGCGTGTCAAAACCGGACTCGCCATCCGGATAAATGACGTAGGCTCCCCTATCCTGATTGGGCCTCCGCTGATTACGGAACGCTTCTGTGTCGGGCATATATTCGGGCGGGGTACTGTGTTCTCCGAACGCAATCGTTATATTCAGTTGTTGAGCGAGTTCCCGCATCTCCGGGATCCGACCTTCTTGCCGATAGCCGTCAATGCCAATGATCATCCCCTCGGAGATGAGGCCTTCGTCACGCGCCCTGCG
>PXAW01000078.1 GCA_003567055.1 Hyphomicrobiales bacterium | reverse complement strand
GAGGATGGTGCGTGCGCGCGTGATCACCGGCGCGGGCAGGCCGGCGAGGCGCGCCACCTGGAGACCGTATGAGCGGTCGGCGGCGCCGGGCACCACTTCGTGCAGGAAGACCACTTCGCCCTTGTGTTCGGCCACCTTGAGGGTGACGTTCGACAAACGCGTCAGCCGCTCGGCGAGGCGGGTGAGCTCGTGGAAATGGGTGGCGAAGAGGGCGCGGCAACCATTGACGTCGTGCAGATGCTCGATCGCCGCCCAGGCGATGGAGAGCCCGTCGAAAGTGGCGGTACCACGCCCGATCTCGTCGAGGATGACGAGCGAGCGGCGGCTGGCCTGGTTGAGGATCGCGGCGGTCTCGACCATCTCCACCATGAAGGTCGAGCGACCGCGTGCGAGATCATCCGCCGCGCCCACGCGGGAGAACAGCCGGTCGACCAGCCCGATATGCGCGCGTCGCGCCGGCACCCGCGCGCCCATCTGCGCGAGCACCACGATCAGCGCGTTCTGGCGCAGATAGGTGGATTTACCGCCCATATTCGGCCCGGTAATGACGCTGATATGCCCCGCATCGTCGCCGGAGAGGTCGGCATCATTGGCGATGAAGCTCTCGCCCGCCCGCATCAGCGCCGCCTCGACCACCGGATGGCGCCCGCCCTCGATGGTGAAGGTGAGGCTGTCGTCGATGACGGGGCGCGTCCAGGCCCGCGCCTCGGCGAGTTCGGCCAGAGCCGCCGCGACGTCGAGCGCCGAGAGCGCCTGCGCGATGGCGTTGATGCCTTGAGCCTGCGCCACGACCAGATTGGAGAGTTCGGTGAAGAGCGCCGTCTCGATGGCGCGGGCACGCTCGGCGGCGCCGGCGATGCGCGCTTCCAGTTCGCCGAGTTCCACCGTGGTGAAGCGCATCGCGCCCGACATGGATTGCCGGTGGATGAAGGTCTCCTTCATCTCGTTGCGCAGCCAGGCCTCGCCGGTGGCCTGTGGGACCTCGACGTAATAGCCGAGCATGTTGTTGTGCTTGATCCGCAGGGTACGACAGCCGGTCTCCTCGGCATAGCGGCCCTGCAATCCCGCGATAAAGCGGCGCGAATCGCCTTGCAGCACCCGCGCCTCGTCGAGACCGGCATCGCGCCCCTCGCGGATGAAGCCGCCATCGCGGCGCGCGAGCGGGGGATCCTCGACGAGCGCTTCCGCCAGCACCTGCGAGACCCCGGGCTCGACGGCATCGAGCGCGGCACGCGCGCCGGCGATCTCATCGGGGAGATGGCGCGGGGCGTTGCGATCCCCGTCGAGCAGGGCGGCGATGGCGCGCGCGGCGATCAGCCCGTCGCGGATCGCGGCGAGGTCGCGCGGCCCGCCACGCTCCAGCGCGAGCCGCGAGAGCGCGCGGGTGATGTCGGGCGCCCCGGCGAGCGCGCCGCGCAGACGTTCGCGCAGAGCGGGTTCGTCGACGAGGAAATCGAGCGCGTCAAGGCGCGCGGCGATCTCGGCGAGATCGGTGGAGGGGCCGGCGAGGCGCTCGGCCAGGAGCCGTCCGCCGCCGGGGGTGACGGTCATGTCGATCGTGGCGAGGAGCGAGCCGGCGCGCTCACCGGCGAGGGTGCGGGTGAGTTCGAGATTGGCCCGCGTCGCGGCGTCGATGGCGAGGCTGGCGCTCACCGATTCGCGGCGTGGCGGTTCCAGTGCCGGGCGCGCGGCGATCTGGGTGCGCGCGACATAGGCGAGCGCCGTGCCCGCCGCGACGATCTCCGCGCGGGTGAAATCACCGAACGCATCCAGCGTGGCGACGCCGTAATGGTCGCAGAGCCGGCCCTCGGCGGAGGCCGCGTCGAGCCCGTCGCGCGGGAGCGGGCAGAGCGGCACCTGCGTCTCGCGCCAGAACCCGGTCAGCGCCGGATCGTCGAGGATGGTGTCGGGCAGGACGATCTCGCGCGGATCGAGCCGGGCGATCTCGCCGGGCAGGCCGGCGGCATCAATTTCCGACACGGCAAAGCGCCCCGTCGAGATATCGACGGCGGCGAGGCCGTAGAGCATGTGGTCCTCGCCGGCGCGGCGCCTGCCGATGGCGAGGAGGAGATTGGCCCGCCCGGGTTCGAGCAGGTTCTCCTCGGTGATGGTGCCGGGGGTGACGAGGCGCACCACGTCGCGGCGCACGACCGATTTGTTGCCCCGCTTCTTCGCCTCGGCGGGATCCTCCATCTGCTCGCAGACCGCGACGCGGTGGCCCAGTCCGATCAGGCGCTGGAGATAATCATCGGCGCGCTCGACCGGCACGCCGCACATGGGAATGTCCTCGCCGCCATGCTTGCCGCGCTTGGTCAGCACGATGCCGAGTGCGCGCGAGGCGATCTCGGCATCCTCGAAGAAGAGCTCGTAGAAATCGCCCATGCGGTAGAACAGCAGCGAATCCGGATTGGCCGCCTTGATCTCGATATATTGCGCCATCATCGGCGTGACGCGCTCGGGGGCGACGCGCTCGGGGGCGACGCGTTCGGCGGCGGCGGGCGGCCCCGCCTTTTGCGCCTCCTGGCTCTGCGCCCCATCTTTACGCGTCTTCGTCGCGACCACGCCACCCTCGCCGGAATCGGAAAAACCTCATCCCTTCTAGCAAAGGCCGCATCGCGATGCGATGCGGCCTCCGACTTGTCCACCGTAACGATGTCGTGGTGGGGGTGGGGGGATTATGCGATGTCGCGCTGCGGGCGCTGCAACTCGACGGGAACGCTGTGCAGGGTTCCGTCCGCCAGATGCTGCGGGACGAGGATCGGCCCTTCCTTCGGCGCATTCGGGTCATCAATGATACCGTCGCGCGCCAGGAGATGGTGGATGATATGAGCCTCCAGGATTTTCATGTTTTCGATTGTGAACTCATGAGGATCCTGAACTATCTCTCGCGCTGCTTCGAAGAAGGTGCGGCTGGCTGCAGCGGAAAGATGTGGTGCTCCGTGTGTGAATTCCATCGTGCCTCGAATGCGTTCAGTTCGCGTCATCCGGTAGTTGTCTGCAGACGTAGACCTTTGGAAATCGTCTCGGGTTGGCACCGGAGCTTCTTCGGGTACATCCGGGAGCGCGATGAGAACGATCTCCAGCGTGCCGTCATCGCGGTGCTGTGGGATGTTGATCGGCCCTGTCGGTGGAATGTTCGGGTCATCGATGACGCCCGCGCGTGCAAGTAGACCATGCACAATATGCGCCGACAGGATCTCGAGATTCGCGTCGAAATGAACCCCAGGATTGGCCAGCATTGGGCCGACCGCGTCTTGCAGTGCCTGTCGAGCGAGTGCTGCGACCTGAGGCTCGGCGCCATGAGCGCTCATGGTGTGGAAAATCTGTCCCACTGCAGCTGTGGCTTGCGCTTGTCTCAGCTCCTGTTGGTGCATCTGGTTTACTTGGTCGTTCTGTCGCGCTGCAATATCGAAACCCGCCTCTGCGGCCTGGCCCGTCGGATGATTCGTTGTCGTCGGCTGATTATTCGTAACCTGCATAACTCACTCCCTTGTACGCATGTTTGAACGATTATTAGTATACTGATGGTTGTAATAATATCAACCAATTATTGACTATAATTTATTTATAGTTAATTTTCTAATTTAATGCGTAAAAGCTATGCGGCCATCCCGTGCAGCGCTGCCCATCTTCGCGTGACGGCAGCTGCGGTGACAGGCGGTCCGCATCGCGCCACCATGCTCGCATCTTGCAAGCGGCGTGATGCCGGAGGGGGGAGAAGGATGCGGATCGCGGTCGGGGGATTTCTGCACGAGACCAACACTTTCATCGCCCGTCCCACGGGCTGGGAGGATTTCGCCGAGGGCGGGCCGTGGCCGCGCCCGACCACGGGGGAGGCGATCTTCGCGGCATTCGAGGGGCTCAATCTCGGGCTGTCGCATTTCATCGCCCGGGCCCGCGAGGCCGGCCACGAGATCCTGCCGCTGGCCTGGGCCTGCGCCATGCCGGGCGGGCGGGTCACCGATGAAGCCTTCGAACACATGGCGCATGCGCTCACGGAGCCTTTGCGCGGGGAGCGCGTCGATGCCGTCTTCCTCGAGCTGCACGGCGCCATGGTCACGCAGAGCGCCGATGACGGGGAGGGGGCGTTGCTGGCGCGGATGCGTGAGGTGGTCGGTCCGGATATCCCGATTCTGGTCGCGCTCGATCTCCATGCCAATGTCTCGCCGGAAATGGTCGCACGCGCGGATTTCCTCACCTCCTACCGCACCTATCCGCATAACGATTGGGGCCCCACCGGCGGGCGCTGCGCGCTCTGGCTCGACCGGCTGATGCGCTGGCGCGAGGCAGGCGCGCCCAATGCCCGGGCCCTGCGCCAGGCGCCCTATCTGATCCCGATCCCCGCTGGCTCGACCTATCTCGATACGT
>PXAW01000407.1 GCA_003567055.1 Hyphomicrobiales bacterium | reverse complement strand
CGGCGGAGGTGGAGCAGACGGCGGTGAAGGATGTGGCGCAGGGCATTCGCGTCGAGGATGCCATGGTCACGGTGATCGAGACGCTGCCGCCCGGTGCGACGATGGCCGATGCGGTGGAGGCGCTGGTGCGCACCTCGCAGAAGGAATTCCCCGTCGTCGATCATGCCGGCTATCCGCACGGGCTGATGACCCGCGATGTGTTGATTCCGGCGCTGGCGCAGGGCAGTTCGCGTGAGCCGGTGGAGAGTTACATGCTGCGCGAGGTGCCGACGATCCGCACCCATGCGCCACTGGATGACGGCATGAAGCTCCTGATGGAGACCCGCGCCCCGGCGCTGTTCGTGCTCGACCGGGCCGGGCATCTCGTCGGATTGCTCACCTCCGAGAATATCGGCGAGATGGTGATGGTGCGCGAGATGCGGCCGGACTGGCGCTTCCGCCGACCATGATGGGGGAGGGCGCCGCTCTCAGCCGAGCGGCTTTTGCAGCGTGAGGAGATAGGCGCCGTAGCCGGCGGCCTGATAGGCGCGCAAGGCGGCCTCGTTGGCCTGCAATGCCGTGATCATGATCCGCCCCAGCCCCGCCTTTCGCGCACGCGCCTCGGCCTCGGCGAGCAGGGCGCGTCCGATTCCGGCGCCACGCGCGGATTCGTCCACCACGAGATCGGTAACCAGCGCATGCCGGCGCAGGGGGGCGACGACATAGGGCTCGTCCTCGGCATAGGCCATGGCCAGCAGGCCGGACACCCGCCCGTCGCTCTCGCAGACCAGAACCGCACCGCCGTCACGCGCGATCCTCGCCGTCAGCGAGGCGAGGCATTCGCGCGCCGCGTCGCGCCCGGTGCGCCGGTCTTCGCAGAGCGTGGCCTCGTGGCGGTTGAGCTGGTCGATGAGATCGACGAGCGCCTCGGCATCCTGAGGACCGACATCGCGGATGACGGGAGCGGCGCCCGTACCTTCCGTCATGGCGCAACCCCGATCAGCCGGGGCATCCGGGCGAAGGCCGCCTCCGGGCTTCCCTGTTCGAGATGGCTCAGCAGCATGGCTACCGCGTCCATGCCGCCATCCTCGAACAGGCTGACATGGCCGCTATTGCCGAAGCTGATGAAGTGTTTCTCGCTGATGGCCGCAGCGTATAGCGCTCGCCCGAAATCATAGGGTACCACCTGGTCGTGCCGCCCGTGCATGATCAGGATCGGCTCTTCCACGCGGTCGATCACGTCGATGGAGCGGAACTGGTCGTGCATCAGCCAGGAGACGGGGATGAACGGGTAGATCCGCTGCGCCACATCGGCGGTGGAGGTGAAGGGCGCATCGAGCACGATGGCGCCGAGTTCGTGCTCGGCGGCGAGCCGCGTCACCACGCCGGTGCCGAGCGATTCGCCATAGCCGAGGATCTTCCGGGCAGGCACATGCTCGCGGGCGAAGGCATAGGCGGCGCGGGCATCGCGATGCAGGCCTGCTTCGGTCGGCGAGCCCGTGGAGCCGGAATAGCCGCGATAGCTCACCAGCAGCCCGCCCCGCCCGTCCCGGGCCAGCAGGCGGGCCCGGTCACGCCGGTTCCACAGGCTGCCGCCATTGCCGTGGAAATACAGGACGAGGGCGCGGCCCTCCTCGGGTGGGTGCCAGAAGGCCCGCAGGGTCTCGCCATCCTCGGTCTCGATGGTGATGTCCTGAAAACCCTCCAGCCGGGCTTCCTCGACATTGGTGACGCGCGCGGAGGCGGGATATTGCATCGAGCGTTGCGTCGTGAACAGCATCGCGACCATCGCGAAATACACGATGGCGGCGAACGCCCCGAGTTTGAGCAGCCAGCGCATGCTGTCATCTCCCTTTCGACGCCGACATGATCCGCGATCATGATGACATCATGGCATGCGCCGGCACCGATCGTCATCACATGCCATGTCGCCTCTTTTCCGAAAGCGGGACTCGGCCCATATTGCGCCCATGGCGAAACAGAACGCATCCTCCCCGAGCGACGATTCGAAACCCGCAAAGCCGAAGCGCGCGGCCAGATCCCCCGCGAAGTCCGGCAAGGCCTCGAAGCCGGAGCTGAAGCCCCTCGACGCGCATCTGGCGGAGCTGCTCAATCCGGCGCTGAACAAGCCGCATGTCAGCGCCTACGACATGCCGGAAGGGGATGCGCCCGGCGCGATGGAGGAAGCGCCGCAGGCCGGGTTCGAGGCGGGCGATTCCACCCCCGTCCTCGCCAGCGACGCCGTCTCGGCCACGATGCAATCCCTGGAAAAACTCCTGATGGAGGGCAATCCGCTCTTCAGGGATGGCAAGACCTGGGTGCCGCACCGGCCCGAGCGCCCGGAGAAATCCGAGGGCGGCTATCGCTTCACCATGAAGAGCGAATACGAGCCCGCCGGCGACCAGCCGCAGGCGATCAAGGAGCTGGTCAAGGGCGTGGGCGAGAACGAGCGCGACCAGGTGCTGCTCGGCGTCACCGGCTCGGGCAAGACCTTCACCATGGCCAAGGTGATCGAGGAGACGCAGCGCCCGGCGCTGATTCTCGCGCCCAATAAAACGCTGGCCGCGCAGCTCTACGGCGAGTTCAAGAGCTTCTTCCCCGACAATGCGGTGGAATATTTCGTCTCCTATTACGATTACTACCAGCCCGAGGCCTATGTGCCGCGCTCGGATACCTTCATCGAGAAGGAGAGTTCCATCAACGAGCAGATCGACCGGATGCGCCACTCGGCCACCCGGGCGCTGCTGGAGCGCGACGACGTCATCATCGTCGCCTCGGTCTCGTGCATCTACGGTATCGGCTCGGTCGAGACCTACACGGCCATGTCCTTCTCGCTGAAGGTCGGCGAGCGCATCGACCAGCGCCAGATCATCGCCGATCTGGTGGCTTTGCAATACAAGCGCATCCAGTCCGATTTCCAGCGCGGCTCCTTCCGCGTGCGCGGCGACGTGATCGAACTCTACCCGGCCCACCTGGAGGATCGCGCCTGGCGCATCGGCCTGTTCGGCGACGAGATCGAGCAGATCGTCGAGTTCGACCCGCTCACCGGGCAGAAATCGGCGGAGCTCGAATTCGTCAAGGTCTACGCCAACAGCCACTACGTCACCCCGCGCCCGACGCTGCAGCAGGCGGTGAAGGGCATCAAGCAGGAGTTGAAGTGGCGGGTGCAGGAGCTCACCCGGATGGGCCGGCTGCTGGAGGCGCAAAGGCTCGAGCAGCGCACCACCTTCGATCTGGAGATGATCGAGGCGACGGGCGCCTGCAACGGCATCGAGAACTATTCGCGCTATCTCACCGGCCGCCGCCCCGGCGAACCGCCGCCGACCCTGTTCGAATACCTGCCCGACAACGCCCTCGTCTTCACCGATGAGAGCCACGTCACCGTGCCGCAGATCGGCGGCATGTATCGCGGCGACTTCCGGCGCAAGGCGACGCTGGCCGAATTCGGCTTCCGCCTGCCGTCGTGCCTCGACAACCGCCCCCTGCGCTTCGAGGAATGGGACGCCATGCGTCCGCAATCGGTGCATGTCTCGGCGACGCCCGGCAAATGGGAGATGGAGCAGACCGGCGGCGTCTTCGCCGAGCAGGTGATCCGCCCCACCGGGCTCGTCGATCCCCCCGTCGATATCCGCCCGGCGCGCTCGCAGGTCGATGATCTGCTGGGCGAGGTGCGCGAGACGGCGCAGGCGGGCTACCGCACCCTCGTCACCGTGCTGACCAAGCGCATGGCGGAGGATCTCACCGAATATCTGCACGAGAACAACGTGCGCGTGCGCTACATGCATTCCGACATCGACACGCTGGAGCGCATCGAGATCCTGCGCGACCTGCGGCTCGGCGCCTTCGACGTGCTGGTGGGCATCAACCTGCTGCGCGAGGGGCTCGACATCCCCGAATGCGCCCTCGTCGCCATTCTCGATGCGGACAAGGAGGGTTTCCTGCGCTCGGAAACCTCGCTGATCCAGACCATCGGTCGCGCCGCGCGCAATGTCGACGGGCGCTGCATCCTCTACGCGGACAAGGTCACCGGCTCGATGGAGCGCGCCATGGCCGAGACCAGCCGCCGCCGCGAGAAGCAGCTCGCCTGGAATGCCGAGCACGGCATCACGCCCGAGAGCGTCAAGCGCAATATCGGCGACATCCTGCAATCCGTCTACGAGCGCGACCATGTCCGCGTCGATACCGGCCTCGCCCGCGATGCCGAGACCGTCGGCCACAATCTCAAGGCCGTCACCGAGGATCTCGAAAAACGCATGCGCGAGGCCGCCGCCAACCTCGAATTCGAAGAAGCCGCCCGCCTGCGCGACGAACTCAAGCGCCTCCAGGAAACCGAACTCATGATCGGCGACGACCCGATGACCCGGCAGAGCGCCATCGAGGACGGCGCGGGGCG
>PXAW01000175.1 GCA_003567055.1 Hyphomicrobiales bacterium | reverse complement strand
CGGAAACCTTCGAAGAGCTTCAGACCCCGCTGCTCGTCGCCACGACGGATTTCTTCCGCCGCGAGGGCGTGACATTCGAGACGGGACCGCTGCGCCCCGCCGTGGCTGCGTCACTGGCGATTCCGGGCGTGGTGAAGCCGGTACAACATGAGGGGCGCACGCTGATCGACGGCGGCATCGTCAACCCGCTGCCCTTCGACCTGCTCTTCGACAAGGTCGATCACATCATCGCCATCGATGTCGCCGGCGGGCCGACCGAGGATGTCGAGCGGATGCCGGGCGGGTTCGAACTCGGCATCGGCACGATCCAGATCATGCAGGAGGCGATCGTGCGTGCAAAGCTCGCGAGCCGGCGCCCCGAGGCCGTTTTCAAGCCGGATATCGCGCATTTCTTCGTGCTTGATTTCCTCAGCGGCAATGATGTGCTCGCCAAGGGCGACGCACTCAAGGAAGATCTTCGCCGTGTGCTCACCGGTATTCTGGAAGGCAAGGCGCCCTCCGGAGAGATCATCGACGACCGCAATCACCCAACCTTGCCATAGCCCGAGAACCGCGCCGCGACCCGCTCCATCTCGGCTTCGTCGAGGATCACGGGGTCGAGCCCGGCGGCGAGGATGGTGAGGTATTCGCCGGCGAGGTTCTCCACCTCGGCTGCGATGTTGTAGGCGCCCTCGATGGTGGCACCGAGCGCCACGACGCCGTGATTGGCCAGAAGCACCGCCTTGCGGCCCTCGAGCCCGCGCACCACGGATTGCGCGAGTTCCGGCGTGCCGAAGGTGGCGTAATCGGCGCAGCGCACATCCGCGCCGCCGCAATAGGCGATCATGTAGTGGAAGGCCGGGATGGGTTTGCGCGCGCAGGCGAGCGCCGTCGCTTTGGGGCTGTGCGTATGCACGATCGCCTGCGCATCCGGGCGCGCCTCGTAGATCGCCGCGTGAAACGGCCATTCCGAGGAGGGCTTGCCGGCGCCCGTCACCGTCCCGTCGAGGCGCATGGTGACGAGATCATCGGGCGTCATCCGCGCATAGGGCAGGCCGGACGGCGTGATCAGCATGCCCTCATCCGTGCGCGCGGAGACATTGCCGGATTTGTTGGGCGCAAACCCCGCCGCATCCATCCGCTTCGCCGCCGCGACGATCGCCTCGCGCATATCGCTCATGCCCTGATCCCTACTCGTATTTGACCGCAACGGTCTTGAGATGCGCAAAACCGTAGAGCGCCTCGAAACCCTTCTCCCGGCCATGTCCGGATTTGCCGACGCCGCCGAAGGGCAGTTCGACACCGCCGCCGGCGCCGTAATTGTTCACGAAGACTTGCCCCGCCTTCAGCTTGCGCGCAAGCCGCATCTGCCGCCCGCCATCGCGCGTCCACACGCCGGCGACGAGGCCGTAATCGGTGCCGTTGGCGATGCGGATCGCATCCGCCTCGTCCTCGAAGGGGATCAGCGCCAGAACCGGACCGAACACCTCGCGCTGGGCGAGATCGGATTGCGGATCGACCGGGCCGAACAGGGCGGGGCGCACATAGTATCCGCCGCCGGGGGAGGTGGGTTCGATCTCACCCTCGGCGATGAGCGGCGCGCCGGCTTCCCGAGCGCTCTCGATCATCGCGCGAATGCCGGCGCGCTGCTTCTCGTTGATGATCGGGCCGATATCCGGATCGGTCAGCGCCGCGCCCACGCGCAGGGCCTTGAAGCGCTCGGCGATCAGGCCGGCGACGCGGTCGAAGATCGGGCGCTCGATCAGCACCCGCGAGCCGGCGGAGCAGGTCTGGCCGGCATTCTGGATCGCCGCGCGCACGAGGAAGGGCAGGGCGGCGTCGAGATCGGCGTCAGTGAAGACGAGCTGCGGCGACTTTCCGCCGAGCTCCAGTGTCACGGGGATCACGTTGCGCCCGGCGGCCTGTTGCACCAGCGCGCCGGTCGCGACACTGCCGGTAAACGAGATATGCGCCACGCCCGGATGCGCCGCGAGCGCCGCACCCGCCTCTGCGCCATAACCGGTGACGATGTTGAGCGCGCCTTCGGGCAGCCCCGCCTCGGTGGCGAGCTCACCCAGAATGAGCGCGGTGAGCGAGGCATCCTCGCCGGGTTTCACCACGCAGGCATTGCCCATGGCGAGCGCCGCACCGACGCTGCGCCCGATGATCTGCATCGGATAATTCCAAGGCACGATATGCCCGGTCACGCCATGCGGTTCGTACCAGGTCATGACGGCAAAACCGTCCTGATAGGGGATGGTGTCGCCATGGACCTTGTCGGCGGCGCCGCCATAGAATTCGAAATAGCGCGCGCAGGCTGCCGCATCCGCCCGCGCCTGAGAGAGCGGCTTGCCGACATCGCGCGCCTCTATATGGGCGAGCCGCTCGGCCTCGCGTTCGATCAGGGTGGAGAGCCGATGCAGGATGCGCCCGCGCTGCGTCGCGCTCATGCGTCCCCAGGGTCCCTCCATCGCCTGCTGCGCGGCGGCTACTGCGGCATCGACATCCGCCGCATCGCCGCGCGCGATCTCGGCGAAGGCCTCGCCCTCGCTCGGATCGATGACGGGGATCGTCGCGCGGCCGGCGGCCTCGACCCATTGGCCGGCGATCAGCAGGCGGGGGGCGGGGAGGGCGTGCATGGGATTACTCCAGAACCGAAAGCGCTTTGGCGAAGAAATCCGGGCCGCCGAAATTGCCGGATTTCAGGACGAGCCCGAGGGGCGCCGCGATCCCGCCGAGCGCATGCGTGGCCGGCACGCCGGGGGCGATTTCCGGCCCGATCAGCAGCGCCTCGACACCCAGCGCATCGGTGACGGCGCCGGATGTCTCGCCGCCGGCGATGACGAGGCGCCGCACGCCGGTTTCCACCAGATGCGTTGCGCAGCGCGCCAGAAGCGCCTCGATCGCATGGCCCGCCGCATCGCGCCCGAAGCGCTCCTGCACGCTCGCCACGATATCCGGCGGTGCGCTCGCGGCGATAAGGACGGGCGCATCGCCATCCTGCTGTGCGATCCAGCCGGTGATCGCTTTGAAGGTCGCATCGGGCTCGGCGACGATCTGCATCGGATCGAGGCGCATCGTTGCGATGCCGGCTTCCTCGGCCCGGTCGATCTGCTCCAGCGTCGCCACCGAGCAGCTTCCCGAGAGGATCACCCCGCGACCGCCGATCGCGGGCAGCGTTTCGGATTTGCCCTGACCGGCGCGGCCCTGACGTACCAGCGCCGCCGCGATCCCCGCGCCGAGCCCCGATCCGCCGGTGGAGAATGGCGTGCGGGCGGCGGCCTCGCCGAGGATTTCGAGATGGCGGTCGGTCAGCGCATCGGCAATTGCCGCCACCTTGCCCTCACGGGCGAGCGCCGCACGGGCCTCAGCGACGGCATCAGCGCCCCGCTCGACAGTGGCATAGGGGATGAGCCCGATATCGCCCGCGCTCTGGCGGGCGAGGACGCGCACGAGATCGGGGTCGTGCATCGGATTGAGCGGGTGATGGCGCAGCGGGCTCTCGCTCAGCAGGCGGTCACCCACGAAAAGATGGCCGAGATAGACCGTGCGCGCGGCCCCCGGAAAGGCCGGGCAGACGATCGGCGTATCCGCGTCCGTCGCCGCGCGCAGCGCATCCGTGACGGGGCCGATATTGCCGGCATCGGTGGAATCGAAGGTCGAGCAGATCTTGAACAGCACATGCCCGCAGCCGCCGGCGGAGAGCCAGTCATAAGCCGCGAGCGATTTTGACACCGCCTCCGCTGCGGGGATCGAGCGGCTCTTGAGCGCGACGACGACGGCCTCGACATCGTCCGGCAGCAGGCCCTCTCGGGGGATGCCGATGGTCTGGATGGTCTTGAGGCCCTGGCGCGCGAGCGAATTCGCGAGATCCGTCGCGCCCGTGTAATCGTCGGCGACGGCGCCGAGCGCCAGCCCTGCGGATTCATCCTGCGCCACGTGATCCTCCCTGCGATTCCGGCCTTGATCGCGGCCTGTTCTGAGCCCGACGTTAGCCACGAAAAAGGCCTGCCGCAATGTCGCGACAGGCCGGAATCAGGCAGCTACGCTCTTGGCGTGGATGCACGCAGATCAGTCCGTCGTGCCGTCCTCGTTGAACTGCATCAGATAAGCCGTCAGATCGGCGATCTGCTGGTCGTTGCGCAGGCCGGCGAAGACCATGCGGGTGCCGGGGGTGACTTCGCGCGGATTGCGAATGTAGACGGCGAAGTTTTCTTCGTCCCAGACCTTGTCGATATCGTCGAAGGCATTGGAGAAATTATAGCCTTCGATCTCACCGGCGACGCGACCGAACAGGCCGTTGAGCTGCGGGCCGACCGTGTGGCGGGCATTCTCGCCAACCATGTGGCAGGCGCGGCACTGGTTGAAGACGCGTTGGCCGGCTGCCGGGTCACCGG
>PXAW01000150.1 GCA_003567055.1 Hyphomicrobiales bacterium | reverse complement strand
GCCGCATCCTGGATGCTTTTCAGCGTGCAGCCGGCCTCCGCCGTGATCGTCGCATTCGAGGCATCGACCTCGCGAATGGCGTTGAGACGCGAAAGAGAAAGCACGATCCCGCCGAAGGGCACGCCGCCACCAACGAGCCCCGTATTGCCGCCATGCGGCACGACGCTGATTCCCTCCGCATGACATGCGGCCATGACGAAGGCGACTTCCTCAACATCCCTGGGGCGCACCACCGCACCGGCGAGGCCGCGATAGAGCCCGCGGGATTCGACGAGATGCGGCGCCATGTCGTCTGCTGCCGTGAGCACGTATTCTGCTCCCAGTCGTTCGCAGAGACGGGCGAGAAGGGCGGGGGAGGGGGTCGATGCAGGTGCGGACACGGTGTTTTCGTCTCCCTTGTGTCAAGGCGCCGGGGCGTGGCGATGCAGTTAGCAAACCCTGTTCACCTTGCCTACTGGCGCTTCGTCACGGCGCCATTCACGAAGCGCCTGAGCGTGACACGTGGCCAGACCGGCTTGCGTGATGTTGCGTTGCATATAAGATCGGCGACCAAAGTGCTCAGGGAGGAGCCGCCATGTCCGCAAAGCAGCCGATCGCCAAGATCCTCGTCGCCAACCGCTCGGAAATCGCCATCCGGGTGTTTCGCGCCGCCAACGAGATGGGGATCCGCACCGTTGCGATCTGGGCGGAAGAGGACAAGTACGGGCTGCATCGCTTCAAGGCCGACGAATCCTATCAGGTCGGGCGCGGCCCGCATCTGCCGCGCGATCTCGGCCCGATCGAGAGCTATCTCTCCATCGAGGAGGTGATCCGCGTCGCGAAGCTCTCCGGCGCCGATGCGATCCATCCCGGCTACGGTCTGCTCTCGGAAAGCCCGGAATTCGCCCAGGCCTGCGCGGATGCCGGCATCATCTTCATCGGGCCGAAGCCGCAGACCATGACGGCTCTGGGCAACAAGGTCGCCGCGCGCAATCTCGCCATCGAGACCGGCGTTCCCGTGATCCCGGCCACCGAGCCCCTGCCGGACGATATGGCGCGGGTGCGCGAAATGGCCGATGCGATCGGCTATCCGGTCATGCTCAAGGCCTCATGGGGCGGCGGCGGGCGCGGCATGCGCACGATCCGTTCCGCCGACAGTCTCGAGCGCGAGGTGATCGAGGGCAAGCGCGAGGCGAAGGCCGCCTTCGGCAAGGACGAGGTCTATCTCGAAAAGCTCATCGAGCGCGCCCGCCATGTCGAGGTGCAGGTGCTGGGCGACAGCCATGGCAACCGGGTGCATCTGTTCGAGCGCGATTGCTCGATCCAGCGCCGCAACCAGAAGGTCGTCGAGCGCGCGCCCGCCCCCTATCTCGATGCCGGCCAGCGCGCCGAGATCGCGGGATATGCGCTGAAACTCGCCGATGCGACGGATTATATCGGCGCCGGCACCGTCGAATTCCTGATGGATGGCGATACGGGCCAGTTCTATTTCATCGAGGTGAACCCGCGCATCCAGGTCGAGCACACGGTGACGGAGGAGGTGACCGGCATCGACATCGTCCAGGCGCAGATCCGCATCGCCGGCGGTGCGGCGATCGGACAACCGGAATCCGGCGTGCCGGCCCAGGCCGATATCAAGCTCAACGGCCACGCCCTGCAATGCCGCATCACGACGGAAGATCCCGAGCAGAACTTCATCCCCGATTACGGGCGCATCACCGCCTATCGCGGCGCGACCGGGTTCGGCATCCGCCTTGATGGCGGCACGGCCTATTCCGGGGCGGTGATCACGCGGTTCTATGATCCGCTTCTGGAGAAGGTCACGGCCTGGGCGCCGATGCCGGAAGACGCGATCGCGCGCATGGACCGGGCCCTGCGCGAATTCCGCATCCGCGGCGTGGCCACCAATCTCACCTTTCTCGAAGCAGTGATCGGCCACCCGCAATTTCGCGCCAACACCTATACGACCCGCTTCATCGACGAGACGCCGGAGCTGTTCACCCAGGTCAAGCGCCAGGACCGGGCCACCAAGCTGTTGAACTATCTCGCCGATGCCAGCGTCAACGGCCATCCCGAGACCCGCGATCGCGCCCGCCCGAACGCGGAAGCGGCGCCTCCCGTCATTCCCTATTGCCCGGACGAGCCGCGTGCGGGCACGAAGCAGCGTCTCGACGCGCTCGGCCCGGAGAAATTCGCCGCCTGGATGCGCGCAGAAAACCGGGTGCTGTTTACCGATACCAGCATGCGCGACGGCCACCAGTCGCTGCTCGCCACGCGCATGCGCACCCATGACATCGCCCGCATCGCCGATACCTATGCCCGCGCCCTGCCGGAGATGTTCTCGCTCGAATGCTGGGGCGGGGCGACCTTCGATGTCGCGATGCGCTTTCTCACGGAAGACCCCTGGGAGCGGCTGGCGCTGGTGCGCGAGGGTGCCCCCAACATCCTCCTGCAGATGCTGCTGCGCGGCTCGAACGGGGTGGGCTACACCAATTATCCCGACAATGTCGTGCGCTATTTCGTCAGGCAGGCGGCAGCGGGCGGGATCGATCTGTTTCGCGTGTTCGATTGCCTCAACTGGGTCGAGAACATGCGCGTCGCCATGGATGCGGTGCGCGAGGAGGGCAGGCTGTGCGAGGCGGCGATCTGCTATACCGGCGATCTCGCCGATGCCGCGCGCCCGAAATACGATCTCAAATACTATGTCGCGCTCGCCCGCGAGCTGGAGGCGGCGGGGGCGCATATCATCGCCATCAAGGATATGGCGGGGCTGCTGAAGCCCGCCTCTGCGCGGGTTCTGTTCAAGGCCTTGCGCGAGGAGACCGAGCTGCCGCTGCATTTCCACACGCATGACACTTCCGGCATCGCGGCGGCCACCGTGCTCGCGGCGATCGACAGCGGTGTCGATGCGGTGGATGCGGCGATGGATGCGTTGTCCGGCAACACCTCCCAGCCCTGCCTCGGCTCGCTGGTCGAGGCCCTGCGCGGCCATGAGCGCGATCCCGGTCTCGATCCGGAATGGATCCGGCGGATCTCGTTCTACTGGGAGGCGGTGCGCAACCAGTATGCGGCTTTCGAGAGCGATCTGAAGGGGCCGGCCTCGGAGGTCTACCTGCACGAAATGCCCGGCGGGCAGTTCACCAATCTCAAGGAACAGGCCCGCTCCATGGGGCTGGAGAGCCGCTGGCACGAGGTGGCGCAGGCCTATCACGACGTGAACCTGCTCTTCGGCGATATCGTCAAGGTGACGCCGTCATCGAAGGTCGTGGGCGACATGGCCCTGATGATGGTGGCGCAGGATCTCACCGTCGCCGACGTGGCCGATCCCGACAAGGATATCAGCTTCCCCGATTCGGTCATCGCCATGCTGCGCGGCGATCTCGGCCAGCCCCCCGGCGGCTGGCCCGAGGCGATCACCGCCAAGGCGCTCAAGGGCGAGACGCCCGGCACCGAGCGCCCCGGTGCGCTGCTCGCACCCGCCGATCTCGATGCCGACCGCCAGACCCTGGAAGCCGAGCTGGAGCGGGAGGTGAGCGATGCCGAATTCGCCTCCTGGCTGATGTATCCCAAGGTCTTCACCGATTTCGCCCGCGCTTCGGAAGAATACGGCCCGGTCTCCTGCCTGCCGACGCCGCATTTCTTCTACGGCATGGGCCAGGAGGAGGAGATCCTCGTCGAGATCGAGCGCGGCAAGACCCTCGTCGTGCGCTGCCTCGCCTTCGGTGAGACCGACGAGGACGGCATGGTCACCGTCTTCTTCGAGCTCAACGGCCAGCCCCGGCGGATCAAGGTTCCCGATCGGGCGCATGGCGCGGGTGGGGGCAAGGTCAAGCGCAAGGTGACGCCGGGGGATGCGACCCATATCGGCGCGCCGATGCCCGGCATCATCTCGACCATCGCGGTCGCCGCCGGCCAGAAGGTCCAGGCGGGGGACGTGCTGCTCTCGATCGAGGCGATGAAGATGGAGAGCGCGCTCCATGCCGAGCGCGACGGCACCATCGCGGAGGTGCTCGTCCAGGCCGGCGAGCAGATCGACGCGAAGGATCTGCTCGTCGTCCTTGCCGCAGAATGAGCGGATGAGGGCAGGCCGGGCCGCCGGTTTCGATGATCGCTTGACCGGATCGCCGCGCCTGCTAACCATCGGCGCGGAGAGGCTGTTTGCATGACCATTCCCAATATCATCACGATCTTTCGCCTCATTCTCGTGCCGCTCGTGATTCTGGCGATCCTCCAGGGCGCCTGGGGGGCGGCTTTCGCCATGTTCGTGATCGCGGGGGTATCGGACGGGGTCGACGGCTATATCGCCCGGCGCTTCGACATGCGCAGCGAATTCGGCGCCATGATCGATCCGCTGGCCGACAAGGCGCTCCTGATCTCACTCTTCGTGACACTGGCAGTCG
>PXAW01000156.1 GCA_003567055.1 Hyphomicrobiales bacterium | reverse complement strand
GAGGCGCGGATTGACGGCGGGTTCGTGCTCGAACACGTCGAGACCCGCCCCGGCCAGCGCGCCCTGCTCGATCTGACGCACCATGGCGTTCTCGTCGATGATCTCGCCGCGTGCGGTGTTCACGATGATCGCCTCCGGCTTCATCAGCTTGAGATGGCGGGCCGAGAGCAGGTGATAGGTGGCCGGCGTGTGCGGGCAGTTGACCGAGACGATATCCATGCGCGCGAGCATCTGGTCGAGCGAATCCCAATAGGTGGTATCGAGCTCTTCCTCCAGCGCCGGGGCAACACGGCGGCGGTTGTGATAATGAATCGACAGGCCGAAAGCCTTTGCCCGGCGCGCCACGGCCGTCCCGATCCGCCCCATGCCGACAATCCCCAGGCGCTTTCCCGTGATCCGGTGGCCGAGCATCCATGTCGGCGACCAGCCGGCCCATTCGACATCGTCGGGAATGATGCGCGCGCCCTCGGCGATGCGCCGGGCCACGGCGAGGATCAGCGCCATGGTCATGTCGGCCGTGTCCTCGGTGAGAACGCCGGGCGTGTTGGTCACGGTGATGCCGCGTGCGAGCGCCGCCTCGACATCGATGTGATCGACGCCCGTGCCGAAATTCGCGATCAGCTTCAGATCGGGTCCGGCCTTCTCGATCAGGGCGGCGTCGATCGTATCGGTCAGGGTCGGCACCAGCACATTCGCCTGACCCACGGCTTCGGTGAGCGCCTCGCGGCTCATCGGCGTGTCGTCGATATTGAGGCGGGTGTCGAAGAGTTCGCGCATGCGCGTTTCGATCACGCCCGGCAGGCGGCGCGTGACGACGACATGCGGTTTCTTTCTGTGGGGCATGTTTCCCTCGTCCTCACCGTGGCGCCGCGATCGCGCGGCGGATATTCATCAGCTGTTAACCAGGATTCACGACTATCTGATCAACAGGCCACGCGAGCATGCCGTTCATGCCTGTTGCTCATGCCTGTTGCTCTTTCGCTTCTCTAGCAGAGCTATGGCCAAACACAAATCCGCGACAGCCGCCGCAGGATCAACGGGTTCGGACACAAAGCGTCATGAAGAGCATCGTTCTCGGTCTCGCTTTTCTCACATCCGCAGGATCACAATCCAGACCCGA
This sequence comes from Hyphomicrobiales bacterium, assembly GCA_003567055.1. Classification (GTDB taxonomy): domain Bacteria; phylum Pseudomonadota; class Alphaproteobacteria; order Rhizobiales; family Beijerinckiaceae; genus Saliniramus. The sequence continues at coordinate 3,261 of PXAW01000156.1, read as the reverse complement.
TTCGCAATGCCGCATAGCCAAGCTGCTGATCGCGGGCGTGATCGCCGTCGGGCTCGTTGCCGCGAGCCTGTTCACGGCACCCGCCGCACTCGCCCAGACCAGCATCGGGCCGGAAACGCGGCTGCCCTTGCCGCGCTACGTCAGCCTCAAGACCGACCGGGTCAACATGCGCGAAGGCCCCTCGACGGATCACGGCACGCGCTGGGTCTATCAGCGCGCCGGCCTGCCGGTGGAGATCATCGCGGAATTCGACAACTGGCGCCGCATCCGCGATCCGGAAGGCGAAGACGGCTGGGTCTGGCATTCGCTGCTCTCGGGCCGGCGCACGGCCATCGTTGCACCGTGGGATCGCGATGTGGCGCGCACCATCGATCTGATGGAGCAGCCCGAACCCGCTTCACGGGTGCTCGCGCGGGTCCAGCCCGGCGTCGTCGCCGGTGTCAGCCGTTGCAGCGGTGAATGGTGCCGGCTGGCCGTGAGCGCCGGGCCGCGCCGCGAGATCATCGGCTTCGTGCGTCAGGAAGAGCTCTGGGGCGTCTATCCGGACGAAACCCTCGACTGAGACCGGGGCAAGTCCGGACGGCGGCATCACTGCGCAATGCGATCACGCTTGCGCGAGCGGGCGGCGTTCGACATTCCGGCAACGCTTTTCTTTACCTTTCTTGGCTAGCCTCACGCATCGTCGGGCCTGCGCATCGAGGGCGTGCGCCCGTGTGAAAACCCGTGAGAGATGCCGATGACGACGCGCATGGATGCCGAGAGACCCGTTTCACCGCTTTATGCCCCCGGCGATGCGGCCCGCGTGGCATGGGTCGATACGGCCAAGGGGATGTGCATCATCCTCGTGGTGATGATGCATGTGGTGCTCGGCATCGGCGACCGGATGGGCGCGGAGGGCTTCATGCACCCGGTGGTCGCCTTCGCCGCGCCCTTCCGCATGCCCGACTTCTTCCTGATCTCCGGCCTCTTCCTCGCCCGCGTGATCGATCGCGACTGGCGCAGCTATGGCGACAAGCGGGTTCTGCATTTCCTCTATTTTTATGTGCTCTGGCTCGTCATCCAGTCGCTGGTGCGCTTCGGCGATGTCGCCGACGGGTCGGTGACGGGGCTGATCGAGCATCTGGCCTGGTCGATGGTACAGCCTTTCTCGACGCTGTGGTTCGTCTACATGCTGGCGATCTTCTCGGTGGTGACGAAACTGCTGCGCGGGGTTCCGGTCTGGGCGCTGCTCGGCGGCGCGGCTTTGCTCGAAATCGCACCGATCCATACCGGCGCGATCCTCGTCGACGAATTCGCCGCGCGCTACGTCTATTTCCTCGCCGGCTACCTGCTCGCGCCGCAGATCTTCCGGCTCGCCGCCTGGGCGCTCGCGCACAAACCGGCTGCCCTGGCCGGGCTCGCGCTCTGGGCGGTCGTGAACGGCTTCCTGGCGCTTACGCCCTCCGGATTGACGCCGACGGGCACGCTCGCCTCGCTTCCCGTGGTGAGCCTGTTCGCGGGCACGCTCGGCGCGGTGGCGATGGTGCTGATCTGCGCACTGCTCGCCGGAACACTGCTCGGCCGCCCGCTCGACTATGCCGGGCGGCATGCGATCGCGGTCTATCTCGCCTTCTTCCTGCCCATGGCGGTGACGCGCGAGATCCTCTTGCGGCTCGGTATCATCGAGGATGTGGGGGTGATCTCGCTGATCGTGCTGATCGTGGCCGTGGTGGCGCCGCTCGTGCTGGAGCGGATCGTGCGCAACACGCCGCTCAATTTCCTCTTCGTGCGCCCGCACTTCCTGCGCATCGCGCCGGAGCGCCCCGCCGCGCGGACCCAGCCGGCGGAGTGAGGTTTCAATCCGGCTTGTTGAGCGGCTCGACGCTGGTGGCCTGCTTCCAGAAGCCATGGAGCATGTAGAGGCCGAGCCCGGAGAACAGGCCCATCAGCACATAGCCGATGGTGTTGCCGAGCTCGAACAGCCCGGCGATCGCCCAGCCGGCAGCGATGGCCACGCCCAGAACCTGCGTCGCGACGAAGACGAGGGCGCTCACCACGGTGACCGTGGCGCGGAGATTTCTGCTGTTCGTGCGGCTCACGGCCTGCTCCCTTGTTCAATGATGCAGACTTAACCACTCGCGCCGTCCGGTGCAAGCGGCTGCGACGCGGTCACCGCCGGCAAGGCGTCGCGGCGATTATCGGCAACGCTATTGAAAAACCCTCCGGCAATTGCGAAACAGCTCACGCAAATGCCGCCGATCCTGCCCTCGTTCCCTCCGGAGCCCTTCGCGCATGTCCTTCGTCGCCACCCTGATCTGCAATCCCGCCACGCCGATTCTCGACGATGCCTTGGTCGAAGCGGCAGGCGCGGCCCTGCCTGATCCGCAGATCCGGGTGCTGGCACCGGGCATCGCCGCCGATCTCACCTTCGATCCCGGTGATCTCGACGATCCCAACGTGGCGCCGCTCGGCGAGGATATTCTCATCCACGATTACCGCAATGCGCTGATCGCGACGCTCGGCGAGGCGCCGGTGGACGTGGTGGTGCAGCCGGTGGCGCATCGGCGCAAGAAGCTGCTTCTGGCCGATATGGATTCGACCATGATCGCGCAGGAATGCATCGATGAGCTCGCCGATTATGTCGGCCTCAAGCCTGAAGTCGCGGCGATCACCGAGCGCGCCATGCGCGGCGAACTGCCGTTCGAGCCGGCATTGCGCGAGCGAGTCGCCCTGCTCAAGGGGTTGCCCCTCGCTACCATCGACGAAATCGTGGAAAAGCGTCTCGATCTGACGCCGGGAGGGCGCGAGCTGATCGCGACAATGCGCGCCAACGGCGCATGGTGCGCCCTCGTCTCCGGGGGCTTCACCGTGTTCACCAGTGCGATCGCCGGCAAGCTCGGCTTCGACGAACACCGCGCCAACCGCCTCGTCATCGCCGACGAAAAGCTCGCCGGCACGGTCGAGGAGCCGATCGTGGGGCGCGAGGCGAAATATGCCGCGCTGATCGAATTGCGCGAGCGCCACGGGCTGGCAATCGAGGAAACCCTCGCGGGGGGCGGCGGGGCCAACGATCTCGCCATGCTCGGCGAAGCCGGGCTCGGCGTCGCCTATCACGCTAAACCCTCCGTAGCGGAAGCGGCCGGCGCGCGGATCGATCATGCTGATCTGACGGCGTTGCTCTATATCCAGGGCTACGCGCGCACGGATTTCGCCGGCGCCTGACCCGCTTCAGGAGAGCGCCCGCCGCGCCAGCACCGCGAGCCGCATGCGGATATCCTCGCG
>PXAW01000521.1 GCA_003567055.1 Hyphomicrobiales bacterium | reverse complement strand
CTGCTTGCGGCGCTCGCGGCGATCGAGCCAGGCGGTGAACTCACCGACAATACCCTTGCGGAAGGCGAGCACCACGATCACGAAGACGACGCCCTGGATGATCAGCACCCACTCGCCGAAACCGGCGAGATAGTTCTGCATCGTGACGATCACGAGTGAACCGACGATCGGCCCGAAGATCGTGCCCATGCCGCCCACCAGCGTCATCAGCACCACCTCACCCGACATCTGCCACATCACGTCCGTCAGCGATGCGATCTGGAAGACGATCGCCTTGGTCGCACCGGCCAGGCCGGCGAAGGTAGCGGAGATCACGAAGGTGATGAGCTTGTAATTGTCGGTCTTGTAGCCCAGCGAAATCGCGCGCGGCTCGTTCTCGCGAATGGCCTTGAGCACCTGCCCGAAGGGCGAGTGGATCACCCGGTAGATGAACAGGAAGCCGAAGACGAAGACGGCGAGGACGAAGAAATACAGCGCCATGTCGTTGCGCAGATTGATGATCCCGAACAGATGTCCGCGCGGGATGGCCTGGATCCCGTCCTCACCGCCGGTAAAGGGTGCCTGCAGGGAGAAGAAGAAGAACATCTGCGCCAGAGCCAGCGTCACCATGGCGAAGTAGATGCCCGCCCGGCGAATGGCGATGAAGCCGGCCACGAGCCCGAGCATGGCGGCGCAGGCCGTCCCGGCGAGAATGGCCAGTTCCGGCGACCAGCCCCAGACCTTGGCGATATGCCCCGTGAAATACGAAGCGCCGCCGAAGAACATGGCATGGCCGAAGGAGAGCAATCCGCCATAGCCGAGCAGCAGGTTGAAGGCGCAGGCAAACAGCGCGAAGCACAGGATCTTCATCAGATACACCGGATACAGGAAGAACGGTGCAACGATGGCGATCACGATGAAGGCGGCGAAGGCGATGAGGGTTCTGTTTTGTGCAGTCATGATCAGCGCCTTATTTCGCTTTGCCGAACAGGCCCTGAGGCCGGATGAGCAGGACGATCGCCATGATCACGAAGATCACGGTGCTCGACGCTTCGGGATAGAATACGCGGGTCAATCCTTCGACGAGGCCGAGGAAATAGCCCGTGATGATCGCACCGAGGATCGAGCCCATCCCGCCGATCACGACCACGGCGAAGACCACGATGATGATGTTCATGCCCATCATCGGCGACACCACCTGAATGGGCGCCGCGAGCACCCCGGCGAAGCCGGCCAGTGCGACACCGAAACCGTAGGTCAGCGTCACCATGACGGGAACGTTGATACCGAAGGCCTGAACCAGATCCGGGCGCTCGACGGCAGCACGCAGATAGGAGCCCAGACGCGTCTGCTCGATCAGATACCAGGTCGCGAAGCAGACCACGACCGAAGCGACGATCACCCAGAGGCGATAATTCGGCAGGAACATGAAGCCGAGATTCTGCCCGCCCGGGAGCGGGTTCGGAAAGGGCCGTCCGGACACGCCGTATTGCTGTCGGAAGAGCCCCTCGATCACCAGAACCAGACCGAAGGTCAGGAGCAGGCCGTAGAGGTGATCCAGATGGTATAGATGTCGCAACATCGTGCGCTCGATCACGATACCGACCGCGCCGACGATGAGCGGCGCCAGAACCAGCGCACCCCAATACGGCACACCGAAATAGGTCAGCAGGATATAGCCGGCGAAGGCGCCCATCATGTATTGCGCGCCGTGGGTAAAGTTGATCACGTTCAGCAGGCCGAAGATCACCGCGAGCCCGAGGCTGAGCACGGCGTAGAACGCACCATTGACGAGACCGAGCATCAATTGCGCGTAGAAGGCCTGTGGCGGGATTCCGAGAAGCTCGAACATCCGTCCTATATCCCCTGTCTGCTTTTCAGGAAAGCGTACGGGGCGGCAGCAACACGCCGCCCCGTACGAACCAGATCATGTCAGTGTTCAGTCGGCCGAAGCGATGAACGCGCAGCCACCATCTTCCATCGGACGGAAAGCACCGTCAGCCGGGATCACGGCGCGCTGGGTGTAGTAGTCCCACGGACCGGTGGACTCTTCCGGCGACTTCACCTCGAAGAGATACATGTCGTGGATCTTGCGCCCGTCTTCGCGGATCATGCCCTCACCGAAGAGCTTGTCTTCCGTGGGGATTTCCTTCATCGCCGCGACAACGGCAGCGCCGTCCTCAGCGGAACCGACCTGCTCGACGGCCTTGAGGTAGTGGAAGACGGACGAATACACGCCGGCCTGGACCATGGTCGGCTTGTTACCACCGAACTCCGCCTCGAACTCGGCTGCGAATTCGCGGTTCACGTCGTTCTGATCCCAGTACCACGCTTCCGTGAAGATCAGGCCCTGGGCGTTCTCGAGGCCGATCGCATGCACGTCGGTGATGAACATCAAGAGCGCAGCGAGGTTCTGACCCGCCTGGACGACGCCGAATTCAGCCGCCGTGTTCACCGCATTCACCGTATCGCCGCCGGCATTGGCGAGACCGATGATCTGCGCACCCGAAGACTGGGCCTGCAGGATGAAGGACGAGAAGTCCGTACCCGGGAACGGGTGACGCACGGTACCGAGCACCTGCCCACCGAATTCCTCGACGACCGCCGAGGTGTCCTGCTCGAGCGCATGACCGAAGGCGTAGTCGGCGGTCAGGAAGAACCAGGTCTCGCCGCCGGTTTCCACGATGGCGCGCCCGGTGCCGTTGGCGAGCGCCCAGGTGTCATAGGTCCAGTGGACCGTGTTCGGGGAGCACTGCGCACCCGTCAGGGCTGCCGTGGCGGCGCCGGAGACGAGGAAGACCTTGTTGCGGTCGCGGGTCAGTTCGTTGACGGCGAGCGCCACCGACGAGGTCGGCACGTCGACGACGGCATCGACATCATCCGTGTCGAACCACTGACGCACGACGGTCGAACCGACATCCGGGCGGTTCTGGTGATCGGCGAAGACGATCTCGACGTTCCAGCCCTTGTCAGCAGCGCCGAAATCCTCAACCGCCTTGCGAGCCGCCCAGACCGAGCCCTGGCCGGTCAGGTCGGCATAAAGGCCGGACATGTCGGTAAGGACGCCGAGCTTGACGTCGATGGCATGGGCGCTGGTGGCGCTCATGAAGGCGATGGCCGAAAGGCCGTAGAGCAATTTGCGTGAAACCATTTCTTGTCCTCCGTTGCTGGCGCGGCTCAGACGCCGAGATATTCTTGTAGTTTTTCCATGTTGGAGCCGATCTCTTCATTCCGCATCATCTCGACGACATGTCCGTGTTCGACGACGTAATGCCGATCAGCCACAGTCGAGGCGAAGTGGAAGTTCTGCTCGACGAGCAGAATCGTGAAGCCCTTGTGCTTCAGATCGCGGATGATATCGCCGATCTGCTGGACGATGACCGGGGCAAGGCCCTCTGTCGGCTCGTCCAGAAGCAGAAACTTTGCGCCGGTGCGCAGGATGCGGGCGATGGCCAGCATCTGCTGCTCGCCGCCCGAGAGCTTGGTGCCCTGGCTGTTGCGACGCTCGCGCAGACGCGGGAACAGATCGAAGACCTCGTCGCGGGTCATGCCGCCCGGCTTGACCACCGGCGGGAGCTCGAGATTCTCCATCACGTTGAGGCTGGCGAAGATGCCGCGCTCTTCCGGCACATAACCGACGCCGAGGCGTGCGATCTTGTCCGAGCGCATCTTGATCATCTCGTTGCCCTCGAAGGTGATCGAGCCCTCCCGCTTGGCCACCATTCCCATGATGCAGCGCATCGTGGTGGTCTTGCCGGCGCCGTTGCGCCCGAGCAGCGTGACCACCTCCCCGCGCGGGATTTCGAAGGACATGCCGTGCAGGATGTGGCTTTCGCCGTACCAGGCTTCCAGGTCCTTGACCTTCAGAATGACGTCATTCTCAGCCATGGTTCGCCTCCAGGCCGGTCCCCATATACGCCTCCACGACTTCGGGATTCTTCGATACTTCGCTGTAGGGCCCCTCCGCGAGGACCTCCCCGCGCGCCAGCACCGTGATGATGTCGGAGAGATCCGACACGACGGAAAGGTTGTGCTCGACCATCAGGACCGTGCGATCCTTCGCGACGCGGCGGATCAGATCCGCCGTGCGCCCGATATCCTCACGCCCCATGCCCGAGGTCGGCTCGTCGAGGAGCAGAAGCTCGGGATCCAGCGCCAGCGTGGTCGCGATCTCGAGCGCACGCTTGCGGCCATAGGAGAGCTCTGCGGCGGTCTGCGAGGCGTATTCGGCGAGGCCGACATCCTCAAGCAGCTCCATCGCCCGGTCGTTGAGCACGTTGAGGCTGCTCTCGGAGCGCCAGAAATGCAGTGCCGTCCCGAGCTGGCGCTGCAACGCGACGCGGACGTTCTCCAGCAGCGTCAGATGCAGGAACGTCGCCGAGATCTGGAACGAGCGCACCAT
>PXAW01000628.1 GCA_003567055.1 Hyphomicrobiales bacterium | reverse complement strand
AGGGGCGGCGCAGAACAATCTCCAACGTCGATGGCGGCTGCGGACTTCATCGCGCCCCCGCTCTATTCTGTTGCGCCCCTCACCCCCAGCCCCTCTCCGCGGCGGGAGAGGGGAGTCAGGGCGCGCGCTTCATAAAACGAAATCAATTTATCAAAAAAACATCACAACTATCTGACTTAAAAAACAATCTCCCCTTCACCACCCTCACATCGGAAACAGGTCATGCGGCAGGTGGCCGCTGCGGATGAGCCAGAGGAAGCCGGTGAGCGTCACCACGGAGACCACCGTCCCCGCCAGAACGCAGGCGGAGGCGCGCTCTATTCCGACATTGTATTGCGTGGAGATCACGAAGATGTTGAGCGCAGGCGGCAGCGCCGCCATCACGATCGCGGCGAAGACCCACATCGGGTCGAAGACCCCGATCGCCGAGAGCAGCACCCAGACCAGCAAGGGGTGGATGATCAGCTTGATCACCACGAGAAACGGCACCTCCGGCGGGATCCGTTTCGCACTCCCCCCACCCGTCAGCGCGACGGTGACGCCGAGCAGGAACAGGGCCGAGGGCGCGGCGGCGTTGGCGAGCCATTCGGTCATGGTGTCGATGGTGCTCGGAACGCTCAGCGCGAAATAGCTGAAGGCCACACCCAGCACCGTCGCGATGTTGAACGGATGGGTGACGACGCGAAACGCCACCTCCCCCGCCATCCGCCACGGGCTCTGCTTCTCGACGCCGGCAATCGCCATCAGGAGCGGGATCAGCGAGAACAGCAGCAGGTTGTCGAAGACGAAGATCAGCACCACCGGCGCCGTCGCGGCCGGGCCCAGAGCGGCGAGGATCAGCGGCGGGCCCATATAGCCGATATTCGAATACGACCCCGCCACCCCCTGCATCACGGCCTGCGGCAGATCACGCGTGAACCACCAGCCGGCGGTGAAGGCGAGCGCGAAGGCGCAATAGGTCGCAAGCGTCGTCGCGATGACGAAGGGCCAGTTCGCGAGCTCGTCGATCGGCTTGTCGGCGACCAGCCGGAAAAACAGGCAGGGCAGCGCGATGTAGATCAGGAAGAACTGCATCCAGGCGAGCCCGCCTTTCTCCAGATCGACGAGCTTCGCGCAGACGAATCCTATGGCGATCAGCCCGAAGAACGGGGCGATCAGATCGAGAAGCCCGATCAGATCGGACATGCGGGGACGCTCCGGAACAAGGGCGAGACAGGCGGGCGCCACCCTAATCGGGCAGGCGGCGTTTCGACAACCGATGAATAACACCCACACGGCTTCCGGCAACCTGCGCGGATATGCGGGGATCGCGCGCCATTCGGTCTTTGATTCCGCAGGGAAAGCGCCTATTTTCTGTAGCGAAAGGGGTCAGGCATGACAGTACGCGTCGCCAAGTTCTCGATCGGACAGGTGGTTCGGCATCGGTATTATCCGTTCCGGGGCATCATCTTCGACGTCGATCCGGAATTCGCAAATACCGAGGAATGGTGGCTGGCGATACCGGAGGATGTGCGCCCGCACAAGGAGCAGCCGTTCTACCATCTCTTCGCCGAGAACGCGCAGACGGAATACGTCGCCTATGTCTCGGAGCAGAATCTCGTGCCCGACGATTCCGACGCGCCCCTGCGCCATCCGATGGTGCCCTCGATGTTCGAGCGCCGGCCGGATGGGGCCTACCGCCCGAAACCCGGCACCGCGAACTGAGACCGGGCCGGGTGCCCCATGAAAAAGCCGGGTCGCAAAACCCGGCTTTCTTTATGCTCACAACGGTGCAGGAAAATCACTGCGCCTGCTGCTGAAGGCGCTCGCGCATCTCGTCGGAACGACGCTGCAGCTCTTCCTGAAGGCGGCGCTGCTGCTCTTCCAGCTCCTGCGGGTCGATCGGATCGCCCTCGAACCCTTCGGTGAAGCCCTCGAGCGGCACGGCGAAGGTCACGACCTGGCCGATCTGGTTCTGGACGCTGACATTGAGCGTCTCACCCGCCTTGAACTGGTCAAGCCGCTCCTCGTCGATCGTCGCCTCGGCGAAGCAGCCATTCGGGAAGCAGATCGCATAGCTGCCATTGGTCGGGCGGTTCTGATCGGCGGCGAAGCGGATACCGGGCTGGAGCAGCAGACCCAGCGGCATCAGCATGCGCACGACCTTGTTCGGCTCGTCAGGATCACCGCCTTCAATATCATAGACGGCAACGGCCATGAGGGGCTCGCCGTCCTCTGAAATGAAATCGCGCGTGGTGTAGCAGATCCGCGCCTCGGTCGACGGGTCGGTGCCGCAGACCTTGGTCCATTCCGTCTGCGAAGGCTCGGGGAACACTTCGACAGTCACCGGACCGCCGTCCTGAGTCGGCGCGGGGGCCATGGGAGCCTGCCCTTCGGGCGCGGGAGCCGGCGGCGGCGTCTGCGCGAGCGCGGCGCCGGGAGCGAACGCAACGCCTGCGATGGCGAGGGCTGCAACCAGGCCCAGGGAGGTCCGCATTTTCGCGGGGCGCGTCGAGAATGACATGCGTTGATCCTTCATGGTTCGATGGTGCCCGGCGCCGCCTTCTGCGCCGCCGCTGCGACCCTGTGATCCTGTTGACACCACGCCGTGATCGCCGAATGCGGCGAAGCGATGGCATCGTCGACGCCCTTCTAGCGTTTCACCGCGCCGCTTTCCAGTCGTTTTCGCAGGCCACAATCGTGTTACGCTCAAAGTGATTCGAGACTTGCGTCGCATCGAAGGACATCGCATGCCCGGCCCCGCCTTTTCCAGCGCCGTTTTCCCCTGGCGTTGCGCTCTCGCTGCTCTTGCCCTGGCCGTGGCCCCCTTCCTCGGAGGCGATCAGGCCGCCGCGCAGGACGAACCCGTCACCTGGAGCCACGGCATCGCCATGCATGGCGAACCGGAACTGCCGGCGGATTTCACCCATTTTCCCTATGTGAATCCGGATGCACCGAAGGGCGGGCGCTTCACCAGGGCGCTGCATGGCACATTCGACAGCCTCAATACCTATATCGTGCGCGGCGTGGCGCCGGATGCTGTGCCGAATTTCGTCTTCGAACCGCTGATGGCGCGCTCCCTCGACGAGCCCTTCTCGCTCTATCCGCTGCTGGCCGAGGCCGTGGCGCTGCCGGATGACCGCTCCTCGATCACCTTCCGGCTCGACCCCGCCGCACGTTTCGCCGATGGCGAGCCGGTGACAGCGCACGACGTCGCCTTCAGCTTCGAGACCCTGAAGGAGTACGGGCGCCCCTATTTCCGCTCGAATTACGGGCAGGTCGCGGAAGTGGAGATCATCGACGATCTGACCATCCGCTTCGACCTGTCGCAAACCGATGATCGCGAATTGCCGCTGCTGCTCGGCCTGATGCGGGTGATGCCCGCTCATGCCATGGATGCCGAGACGTTCCAGACCACCTTCCTGGAGGGACCGATCGGCTCCGGGCCGTACATGGTCAGCGAAGTCCGCCCCGGTGAGCGGCTCACGCTCACCCGGCGCGAGGATTACTGGGGTGCGGATCTTCCGAGCCGGCGCGGGAAATACAATTTCGATACCATCCGGTACGAATTCTTCCGTGATGGCAATACGATGTTCGAGGCTTTCAAGACGGGGCTTTATGACCTTCGTATCGAGAGTGATGCCACGCGCTGGGCCACGGGCTACGATTTTCCGGCCCTGAATGACGGGCGCATCCTGCGCGCGGAAGTCCCTATCGATCAGCCGCGCGGCATGAACGGCTTCGTCTTCAACACGCGCCGGGATCTGTTTTCGGATACCCGCATACGCGAGGCGCTGACGGCGCTGTTCGATTTCGAATGGGTCAACCGCAATCTCTCCTACGGGCTGATGGCCCGCACGCAGAGCTATTTCGAGGGCTCCGATCTCGCCTCGACCGGCCATCCGGCGAGCCAGGCCGAGCGCGACCTGCTCGCCCCCTTCCCCGATGCGGTGCGTCCCGACATCATGGACGGAACCTGGCATCCGCCCGGCCCGGACGGCTCGGGGCGCGACCGCGCGATGGCGCGATTTGCCATGAATCTCCTCAACGAAGCGGGCTGGCGCCTCGACGGCAATGCGCTGCGCCATGGCGAGACCGGGCAGGCTTTCTCCTTCGAATTCCTGGCCGTATCGCGCACGCAGGAGCGCCTCGCCCTGAATTATGCCCAGAACCTGCGCCGGCTCGGGATCGACATGCGCGTGCGCATCGTCGATGACGCGCAATACTGGCGCCGGCTCGCCTCTTTCGATTTCGACATGATCGAGTGGACCTGGGGCGTCTCGGCCTCGCCCGGCAACGAGCAGCGCAACCGCTGGAGCTCCGTCGCCGCGCAGAATGACGGCTCGCTCAATTTCGCCGGCGCCCAGGAACCGGCGATCGACGCGATGATCGACGCGATGCTCGAAGCCCATGACCGCGAGGAATT
>PXAW01000244.1 GCA_003567055.1 Hyphomicrobiales bacterium | reverse complement strand
GGATGCCTTCGTGCAGCCGCTCGCGGGCTGGTTCGGCCATGAATCGCCCTTTGCTTTCGAGCCGCAATACCGCCCCGCCCCCGGCGCTCAGCGTTATCTGTGCGGCACGCCACCGGTTCTCGCCATGGCCGCGCTCGATGCCGCGCTCGAACTCTGGGAGGATGTCGATCTCGACGCCGTGCGGGCGAAATCATGCGCCCTCACCGATGCGTTCATCGCCACCGTCGAGGCCTCCTGCGACGGTATGGGGCTCGAACTGGTCACCCCGCGCGATCCGGCGCGGCGCGGCAGCCAGGTGAGTTTTCGCCATCCGCAGGGCTACGCGGTGATGCAGGCGCTGATCGCGCGCGGGGTGATCGGCGATTTCCGCGCCCCGGACATCCTGCGCTTCGGCTTCACACCGCTCTATACCCGCTTCGTCGATGTCTTCGACGCGGTGGAAATCCTGCGCGAGGTGCTCGAAACGCGCGCTTATGCACGTCCCGAATTCCAGACCCGGGCGCGGGTGACCTGACGCCGCATCGTCCGCAAAGCGTTCAGGCCGCGCCTACGCCCGCGAGGTTGAAAGCGTCAGCGGCCTCGAAGCGCACGGCGAAACCCTCGCGGGTGTGGCGCACGACGATCGCATCGCGGTCGCGGATGCGTATGCCCGCGCCGATCTCCGGGCGCTCGCGCGAGATCACGCTCGCGCCACTATGCGAGATGTCGCGCAGACGCTCGGCGACGATGCGGCCATCGGGCAGCGTGATCATCAGATGGAGGTCCGGAGCGCTGTGCCGACCGGCGCGCTGGTGCGGGATCTGCGCGTTGAAGAAGCCGCCGGCACCCAGCGGACGGCGCCCGCCGGTGGCCTCGATCGCATCGAGGCGCGCGCAGAGCCCGGCCTGATGCGCGGCATCATGCGTGAAGCGGATGGCGAAGCCGTCCGGCGTCCAGCGCGCGACGCGGCCCGAAACGATACCGAGTTCCTCGAAGATGCCGTTGACGCGCAGCCCCGGATTGGGGCGCGCAGGCGCGATCAGCGCCATTCCCGAACGCGAAACGTCGCGGCTGTGCAGGGCGAGATCCCTGCCATCAGGAAAACTGATCATCCCGGCGAGATGCAGATGCAGGCGCGGCTCGGCGCGCTTGTCGATCCAGTAGGGGCGGTATTCCTGCGGCATGATCGGTCTTTCCGGCAGCGGATTCGGCTTGTCCGGGCAGAGCCGGGAACGCCGTCAGTGTCGCCCCGGCGACTTGTCCGAACCTTACGCAGCGGGAGGCTCAGCGATCCGCATCGCTCCGGCGGGAGGCGCTTGCCTCGATCGCCGCAACCAGCACCGCAACGGCGATGCCGACATCCTCCGGCGTGACCGATTCCGCCGGATTGTGGCTGATGCCGCCGGCGCAGCGCACGAACAGCATCCCGACAGGGCAGAGCCGCGCCATGGCGACCGCATCATGCCCGGCACCCGAGGGGATCATCGGGGCCTCCCCGGCCACGTCCCGCGCGGCATCGGCAAGCGCCTGCTGCAGCGGCAGTGCCATCGGCGTGGCGGGCGCGCGCATGAAGGGTGCCTGCGCGAAGTCGAGGCCACGGCGCCTTGCGATCTCGCCGCAGGCCGCTTCGATCTCGGCCAGCATGGCGGCGAGCATCGCGTCGCTCGGCGCGCGGGCATCGATGGAAAAGCGCACCTCGCCCGGTATGACATTGACGGCGCCCGGCGCCGCCGCGATGCGCCCCACCGTCGCGACACCGCCCTCGTGACGCGCGCCGACGGCTTCGATCGCCCCGATCATCTCCGCCGCGCCTGCGAGCGCATCCCGGCGCAGCCCCATCGGCACGGTCCCCGCATGACCGGCTTCGCCGCGCAGCACGCAATCCGCGCGATAGGCGGCGGCGATGGCGGTGACGATTCCGACGGGCAGATCCGCGCGTTCCAGCACCGGCCCCTGCTCGATATGCAGTTCAAGATAGCCCAGCGCCTGCGCCGGATCGCGGGCGAGCCCCGCGATCGCCTCCGGATCACCGCCGAAATCCCGCAGCGCCTGCGCCAGGGTGACGCCATCGCCATCCACGACATCGAGCCAGCGCGGATCATAGCCGCCGGCGATCGCCTGGGTACTCGACAGGCTCGTGGGAAAACGCACATTCTCTTCGTCGCCGAATGCGAGGATCTCGATCGCAAATGGCAGCGTCACGCCCCGGCGCGCGAGCGTCGCGACCGCGAGGATAGCCGCGACGACCCCGAGCGACCCGTCGAAACGCCCGGCATCGATCACCGTGTCGATATGCGACCCGCAATACAGCACGGGCCCCTCGGCTGGCCCGTAGCGGCCCACCACATTGCCTGCCGCATCGATATGCGCGGCGCAGCCCGCCTCCTCCATCCAGGCGCGCACCTGTTCGGCCGCGCGGCGATGGGCGGGGGAGAGATACAGCCGGGTGAGATTGTCCGGCGCATCACTGATCGCGCCGAGCGCGTCGAGCATCGCCATGGCGCGTGTGCCCAGAGCCGCGACATCCTGATTGCTGATCACGCTTTGATTGCCCATGGCGCCCCACCAGCCTCCGCAACGAAAAAGCCGCCGGCACGGGCCGACGGCTTTCGGGTTAGCACGGGGATCGGCGCTTGTCAGGCGCAAGGTCCGTCAGGCGCAAGGTCCGTCAGGTGCAAGAGCCGTCAGGTGCAAGAGCCGTCAGGCGGCGCGCACATCCTTGATGAAGCTGCGCACGGCATTCTCGACGGTGCGGGCCTGCGCGCCCAGCGTGGCGGAGGTCTCGGCCACTTCGCCGGCGGAGCGGCGGGTCTCGCCGATCGAGGTCGAGACGTTTTCGACCGTGGCGGAGAGACGCGTGGTGCCCTCTGCGGCCTCCTGGGTGTTGCGCGAGATTTCCTGCGTCGCCGCACCCTGCTGCTCGATGGCGGCGGAGATCGAGACGGTGTAGCTGCGCGCCTCCTCCATCGTGGCCGAGATCTGCTTCATCGCGCCGACCGCATTCGCGGTCGAGCTCTGGATCGCCGAGATCTGGCCGCTGATCTCCTCGGTCGCCTTCGCAGTCTGCGAAGCGAGGTTCTTCACTTCCTGCGCCACCACTGCGAAGCCCTTGCCGGCCTCACCGGCGCGCGCCGCCTCGATCGTGGCATTGAGCGCCAGCAGATTGGTCTGCTCGGCGATGGCCTGGATCAGACCGACGACTTCGCCGATCTTGCGCGCCGATTCGTCGAGGGTGGTGATGCGCTGATCGGATTCGATGGCGAGATCGCTCGCCTTGCCGACCACATCCGCGGCGCGCACGATCTGGCGCGAGATTTCGCTGATCGAGGAGGCGAGTTCTTCCGATGCCGCCGCGACGGTGCTGACATTGTTCGAAGCGGCGATCGAAACCTCGCCGGCGGAGCTCGCCTGCGAACCGGCATTGTCGGCGATGGCGGTGAGCGTGTTCGCCGCCTGGTCCATGCGCTGCGAGCTGTCGGCGACGATGCCCAGCGCACCCGTGACGGTGTTTTCGAAATCGGCCACGAGCCGGTCGATCACCTCCTGTCGACGGGCGCGGGCAGCGGCGTTGCGCTCGTCTTCGCCGGCGAGGCGCTCACGCTCGATCAGGCTGGCACGGAAGGAGCGGAAGGCGCGGCCCATGCGACCGATTTCGTCGGCGCGTTTCTCGTCGAAGCTGACATCGGCTTCGAGATCACCCTCGGCGAGACGCTCCAGCCCGTTGACGATACCATCCATGGGACGCACCACGGAGCGACGCACCATGACCACGACGAAGGCGAAGAGCGCAACGGCCGCGGCGCCGAAGGCCAGCACCAGCATCATCGCCCATCGCGCCTGATTCTCCGCGCGCGCCTGGATCGCGAGTGTCCGGTTGCGATAGCTTTCGGCAAGCTCGGAGATCGACTGGTTGAGCGCCTGGCGGTTGGTCCGGTTGGCCGGATTGTCACCGATCACCGCCGCCGCGACGTTGCCCTCGCGCCGCCCGGCTTCGAGCAGGGCGATGCGGGTCGCGCGCTGCTCGGCCCATTGTTCCTGGAATCGCGCGATCAGCGCCTCGTCATCGGGATGAATCACCGTGCTCCATTCCGCCAGCATGGTATCGAATTCGCCGATGAAACGCTCCATGCCGGACGAGAAGCGATCCATCCGCTCAGGCGTCTCGGCCATGTAGACGCCACGACTGTCCATGACGATGGCGTAAAGCAGCGCATTCGCGCGCTCGACATTGGCCGTACCGATGATCGCGCCTTCGAGCATGGCGATGTCGTTACGCTGCTGGTTGACTGTCCAGGCGACTGTGGCTGCAAGCAGCATGACGACGGCAAGCAGTGAGCCGAGAGAAAGGAAGATCTTTCGCGAGAAGGAAGCGGAGCGCATTGGTTTATCCCGGTTTGAACAGAGGCATGATTCAATCCGATAAAGATAAATATTACGTTTGC
>PXAW01000477.1 GCA_003567055.1 Hyphomicrobiales bacterium | reverse complement strand
GAGGCGAAGACGCGGTCGCGATCCCAGGGCCAGAGCGTGCGCAGATCGATGATTTCCGCATCGATCCCCTGCTCTTCCAGCGCCTGCGCAGCCGCGACACAGGTATGGCGCGTGGCCGACCAGGTCACGAGCGTGAGATCGCGCCCCTCGCGCACGATCTCGGCCTCGCCCAGCGGCACCAGGTGCTCGCCGTCGGGCACCGCGCCTTCGAGCGGCCAGAGATGCTTGTGCTCGAGATAGACCACCGGATCGTCGTTGCGGATGGCGCTCTTGAGCAGGCCGAGATTATCCGCCGGCGTCGCCGGGGCGACGACCACGAGGCCGGGAATATGGGTGTACCAGGATTCGAGCGATTGCGAATGCTGCGCAGCGGACGAGCGCCACATCCCCATCGGCTCGCGCACCACCATCGGCACGCGCATCTGCCCGCCGAACATGAAGCGCGCCTTCGCCGCCTGGTTGACGAGTTCGTCGATGGCGCACAGGGCGAAATCGGAAAAGCGCATTTCGACGATGGGCCGGGTGCCCGTCATCGCCGCGCCCACCGCCGCGCCCATGATGCAGGCTTCCGAGATCGGCGTATCGGCGATGCGCGCGGGGCCGAACTCGTCGATCAGCCCCTTGTACTGCCCGAACACGCCGCCGCGCCCGAGATCCTCGCCGAGCGCCCAGACGGTCGGATCGCGCTGCATTTCCTCGCGCACCGCGCGCTTGCCGGCTTCGAGATAGCTGATCGTGCTCATGAAAAGGCCCTCACCTGCGGGTCACCGCAATCCTGCACGTCGCGATAGGCGCCGGCGACATCCGGCCAGGCGGTGTCGCGCGCGGCGGCATAGACCTCCTCCATCTCCGCATAGGCTCTTGCCTTCGCCTGATCGAGCCGCGCCTCGCTCACCCCCGCAAGCCGCAAGGCCTCGGCCAGCCGCGCGATCGGATCGCGTTCACGCCAGCTCTCCACCTCCGCCTGATCGCGATAGGCGGCGGGATCGACGGCTGTGTGGCCGGTCATGCGATAGGTCTTGCAATGCATGAATTGCGGCCCCTCCCCCGCATGAAGCGCAGCCAGGGCGCCACGCGTCGCGGCATCGACGGCGACGACATCGTTGCCATCGACGGTCTGCGCCGGCAGGCCGAGGCTTTGCGCGCGCGCCGCCGCGCCCGGCCCCGCCGTCATCGCCCCGGTATGGGTGGTGGCGGAGAAGTTGTTGTCCTCGCAGACGAACAGCACGGGCAGGTCGAAGACCTTGGCCCAGTTCAGCCCTTCGAGAAACGGCCCGCGATTGATCGCGCCGTCACCGAAGATGCAGACCACGACGCGCTTCTCGCCGCGCAGCTTCAGCGCATGCGCCGCCCCGGCGGCGATGGTGATATTGGCCGCGACGACACCGTTCGCGCCCAGCATGCCGACATCGAAATCCGCGATATGCATCGAGCCGCCCTTGCCGCCGCAGGTGCCGCCGTCGCGCCCGAACAATTCACG
Organism: Hyphomicrobiales bacterium; assembly: GCA_003567055.1. Lineage (GTDB taxonomy): Bacteria > Pseudomonadota > Alphaproteobacteria > Rhizobiales > Beijerinckiaceae > Saliniramus. The sequence continues at coordinate 2,943 of PXAW01000477.1, read as the reverse complement.
CATCATGGCGAGCGCATCGGCGCCCTTGGCCAGCGTATGGCCGTGGCCGCGATGGGTGGAGAGCAGGAGATCGGCACGTTCCATGTTGCAGCAGATCCCCGCCGCGCAGGCCTCCTGCCCGATCGAGGGATGGATCGCACCCAGCACCAGCTTCTCGTCGAGAGAGCGCACGGCGAGTTCCTCGAAGGCGCGAATGCGCCACATGGTATCGAGCATCGCGGTAAAGCGATCCGTGTCGAGATTGGCGCCGGCCTGGCCCGCTGCCGCTTGCAGTGTCGTCACGCAACATCCTCCCTGATTCGTGTCCGGCGCGCCCGCGCCGCCTGTTCGGCGGGAGCAAGCGACGCCTGCGCCAGCGCTCCGGCGAGTTCGCGCGCCTCCCCTTGCAGGAGCCCCACCAGTTCCGCGAGCCGCTTGCCTGCGAAACGCTCGCGGATCGCCGCGATCGACAGCGCCGCGAGCACCCGCCCCGCATCATCGATGACGGGCACGCCGATCGCGCTCATGGCGGAGACGATATTGCCGTCATTGAAGGCGTAACCCTGCGCCCGCGCCTGGGTAATCAGCGTGTGCAGGGTGGTGTCGTCGAAGGCCGCGTAGTCGCGCCTTGCATGGGCGTTGGTACGGATGACGCGGGTGATCTCCGCCTCATTCTCGAAGGCGAGCAGCGCCAGCGATCCCGCACCGATCCCCAGCGGTCGGCGGTCTCCGACATCGAGGGTGAGCGTGCGGATCGGGAACGAGCCCGTACGCCGGTCGACGCAGATCGCCTCGTCGCCGTCGCGCACCGAGAGATAGACGGTATCGCCCGTCTCGGCAGCGAGCCGCATCAATCCGGGCCGGGCGAGATCCACCACATGGAAGGCGCGCGCCGAGGCGCCGAGCGCAAACAGCGCGTAACCGAGGCGGTAGCGCTTTTCCTGATCGTCGAAATCCACGAAACCGACCTCGGCGAGGGCGCCGAGCAGGCGATGCACCGTGGCCTTGCCGAGCTCCGTCGCCGCCGCGATATCGGTCAGGCGCGAACCATCGGCAGGCCCGGCGGCGAGCGCCCTGAGCACCATCGCCGCGCGACCGATCGTCTTGACGGATGAGACCTGCGCCTCCGCCACGTCGTATCCTCCCTGATGGAGCGTTGACCGCTCCTTGTTCCACCTCGTGGAATTTCATGCAGGCTAGTTTGGAACATACAGCTGCGTCAAGCTGTCTCGTAGGGGCAGGCGCAGATCTCATCTGCAGATCGACGCAAGCGTGCATGGCGCATTTCAGGCAATGCACTATCGTGATGTCGACGAGGCACGATTCGCAACGAGGGGCACCGTGGCATCCGGGTCGCAAACCAGGCTGATCATCTGCGCCCAGGAGTTCGGTCTGAGCGCGGGCATCTGCCATGCGATTCTCGATCTCATCGACATGCAGCGCGTCTCGGCTGTGGCGGTACTTGCACACGGGGCAGAGTGGCGGGCCCAGGGGCGGGCGCTGATGGCGCAGCACGAGACAGTCGGGATCGGCCTGATGCTGGAGCCGGGGTCCGCGCGCAGCCCCGTCGCGACAGCGTCATATCTTCTGCGCACGCCGCGCGCCGAGCTCGCGCGCGACTTCGCCCGCCAGATCGCCGCCTTCCACGACGTCGCCGGCACCGCGCCGGATTTCATCACGGGCCGCTTCGGCTTCCACAGCTGGCCGATGGCGCGCGGAGCGCTCTTCCTTGCGCTGGAGCGTCTGCAGATCGCCGGCCTCTGGCTCTGCGACCCGTCGGAGCGGGCGGGCGCGATCATGCGGCGCGGGCGCGCGAAATGGCAGGCAAGCGCCGCATCGGCGCTGGCGACGGGCTTTCGCCATCAGGCGTCGCGACGCGGCTACCCCGTCAATCGCGGCTATTCCGGCTTCGTGCAAAACACGAAAACCTACCCCGTCTGGCATGATTTCGAACGCTTTTGCCAATATCCCGGCCCCGCGCCGATGGTCACCTGCTGCCCCGGCTATCCGGACGACGCGATCGCACAGACGGACCGGATCGCCGATCGCCGCATGCGTGAACTGATGTACCTCTCATCCACCCGCTTTGCCGACATGCTCGAGCTTCTGACGCTTCGCTTGGTGCGCGATCCGCGCGAGGCGATTTGAGGGCGCGATCCGCGCGAGGCGATCTGAGCCTTACTGCGTCACGATGATCGGTTCGGCGATCGTGATCGCCTCCGGCGTCACATCGCAGCGATATGCATGGATCTCGACCCCAGCCTCCCGCGCCGCGTGACAGGCCGCGGCATAGGCGGGATCGAGATCGGCGGCGACTGCGAAGCGCTCCGCCTGCATCTGCACCACATAGACGAGGGCAGCGCGTGCGCCCTGCGCGCACATGGCGGCGAGTTCGCGCATGTGACGGGCCGAGCGCGCCGCCTTGCAATCGGGAAACTCGGCCAGACCGTCCTCGCGCATCAGATGCACGTTCTTGACCTCAAGATAGCAAGGCGCACGCCCCTCCCCGCTCAGCAGGAAATCGACCCGGCTGGCCTCGCCGTAACGCACTTCCGGGCGCACATGAGCGTAATCGCGAAACGGCGCCAGCGCACCGGCAGCGAGCGCCTCGGCGACGAGCCGGTTCGGCTGCGCGGTATTCACACCGACGAGCCGGGGCGCCCCGCCATGCATCGGCGCCGCTTCCACGATCTCCCAGGAATAGGGCAGTTTGCGCTTGGGATTGTCGCTGCGCGACAGAAAGACCCGCGCGCCCTGCGCATCGAGCCCGAGCATCGCGCCCGGATTGGCCACATGCGCCGTGATCTCGCTTCCGTCATCGAGGCTGATATCCGCCAGAAAGCGCTTGTAGCGACGCAGCAGGCGCCCGCTGACGAGGGGTTTTTCGAATCTCATGGCGGACACTGTCCCTGAAGGCAGACGATGCGGTGCGCGACAGGCGGTGCCTCGCGGCGCGGCTCAAGT
>PXAW01000617.1 GCA_003567055.1 Hyphomicrobiales bacterium | reverse complement strand
TTGCTCCGCTCAGGCGGAGGCATCGCGACCCGCGCGCGGGTGCCGGCGCATGGATGAGCGGGCACATGGCTGCATTGCCGGGGAGCAATCGCGGGCTACCCGGCCGATTGCCACCCCATCGGCATTCACGCGATGAAGGCGCGGATGATCATGGCGACGACGGTGAGCGCGACGAAGCCGCCGATCCACAGGATCGCGAACCAGCCGAGCCGCTTCCAGAGCGGCCCGGGCGTCTCGTCGCGCCGAGGTGCGTTTTCATCGCGCATCAGTGATACCCGTGTTCCGGATCGACCTTGCCCCTGAAGACCCAATAGGCATAGCCGGTATAGATCAGGATCATCGGGACCAGCACCACCGCGCCCACCAGCAGGAAGAGCAGGCTCTCATCCGGCGCCGCCGCCTGCCAGATGGTGAGATCGTGCGGCACCATGTTCGGATAGAAGCTGATACCCAGCCCGACGAAGGACAGGACGAAAGCGGTCAATGCCGCAAGGAACGGCCAGGCATCGCGCTCCTCGCGCAGACCGCGCACGAAGAACCATGCGGCGACGAGCAGGAGCGCGGGCACCCAGAGCGTGAACAGCACATTCGGCATGTCGAACCAGCGCGCCAGGTAATCCGGATGCAGGAAGGGCGTGATCAGGCTGACGAGCCCGATCGCCACGAAGGTGCCCGCCCCGGTGATCCAGGCGAAGCGCATGCCGCGCTCGCGCACATAGCCGTCGGTCTTCATCACCAGCCATGTGGCGCCGAGCAGCGCATAGCCGATCACCACCGACACGCCGGTCAGCAGCGAGAACGGCGTCAGCCAGTCCCAGTTGCCGCCACCATAGCCACGCCCCTCGATGGTAATGCCCTGGACCAGCGCACCGAGCGCCACGCCCTGCGCGAAGGCCGCCATGATCGAGCCGCCGAAGAACGACCAGTCCCACAGGAACTTGCCGCGCACGGTGCGCCAGCGGAATTCGAAGGCGACGCCCCGGAAGACGAGGGCGAGCAGCATGGCGATGATTGGCGCATAGAGCGCCGGCATCACCACCGCATAGGCCAGCGGAAAGACGGCGAAGAGCCCGCCGCCGCCCAGCACCAGCCAGGTCTCGTTGCCGTCCCAGACCGGGGCGACGGTGTTCATGGCGAGATCCTTGTGCTTCTCGCCCCTGATCAGCGGAAACAGGATGCCGACGCCGAGATCGAAGCCGTCGAGGATGACATAGGCGAGGATCGCGAAGGCGATGAGCCCGGCCCAGATGAGGGGTAGATCGAGTTCCATGATGCGCTCCTCACTCGGCGGGGATGAATTTCTTGTCGGCGGCGGGGGCCGGCGTGATGCCCGCCGTGCGGGTCGGCCCCAGATCCTCGATCCGCGGCCCGGCCTCGGGCGGCTGCTTCATCAGCCGGAAGAGATAGAAGGTGCCGGCGCCGAAGACGAGGAAATAGACCACGATGAAGGCGACGAGCGAGGTCGCCACGGCCTCGACCTGGAGCGGCGCGGCGCTGTCGCTCGTCTTCAGATGGCCGTAGATGGTGAAGGGCTGGCGACCCACTTCCGTCACGATCCAGCCGGAAACGACGGCGACGAAACCGGCCGGCCCCATCGCGACCGCCGACCAGAGCAGCCGCCGGCTGTGATAGAGGTCACCCCGCCAGCGCCGCCACGCGCCCCAGAGTGCAAGGCCGAGCATCAGGAAGCCGAGACCGACCATCACCCGGAAAGCATAGAAGACGAGGAAGGCGTTGGGACGCTCGTCACGCGGGAAATCCTTCAGCCCCGGGACCTCGCCATCGAGGGAATGCGTCAGGATCAGGGAGCCGAGCTTCGGGATGCCCACGGCATAGCGCGTCACTTCCGCTTCGTCGTCGGGGATGCCGAACAGGATCAGCGGCGCGCCGGCCTGGCGCTCGTAATGGCCTTCCATCGCCGCGATCTTGGCCGGCTGGTGCTCGAGCGTGTTGAGACCGTGCATGTCGCCGGCGAAGATCTGCAAGGGCGCGACCAGCAGGATCATGCCCATCGCCATGGCGAACATCTTGCGCGCACCCGCATCACCCGTATCACGCAACAGATGCCAGGCGCCGACCGCGCCCACGACGAGCGCCGTGGTGAGATAGGCTGCGAGCACCATATGCACGAGACGGTAGGGGAAGGACGGGTTGAAGATTGCCGCCCACCAATCGGCGGGGACGAACTGGCCGACCTCGTTGATGGCAAAGCCCGCAGGGGTCTGCATCCATGAATTCACGCTCAGGATCCAGAAGGCGGAGCCGAGCGTACCGACAGCCACCATCAGCGTGGCAAAGAAATGCAGCTTCGGCCCGACCTTCTCGCGCCCGAACAGCATCACCCCGAGAAAACCGGCCTCCAGAAAGAAGGCGGAGAGCACTTCGTAGCCCATCAGGGGCCCGATGATCGGCCCGGCCTTGTCCGAGAAGACCGACCAGTTGGTGCCGAACTGATACGACATGGTGATGCCGGAGACGACGCCCATGCCGAAGCTGACGGCGAAGATCGTCTTCCAGTAGTTGAACAGCTTCAGATAGACATCCTGCTTCGTCCACATATGCAGACCGTTCAGAACGGCCAGATAGCTCGCCAGTCCGATCGTGAAGGCGGGGAAGATGATGTGGAAAGCCACGGTGAAGGCGAACTGGAATCGCGCCAGTTCGATCGCATCGTAACCGAACATGCCGGCTCCTTGCAAAAGATATATCCTGCGTCTATCTTTAAAGGCGACATGGCTATTTCACAAGATGGCAATGGTGAATGAATTGACGCAGGGTTTTTTCCTTAGGCGCAAACGCGTATCGGGCACGCGTATCGGGGTTGTGACATGAGACTGACGGCATTCTCGAATTACGCTTTGCGCACCCTGCAATTCGCCGCGCTTCGCGCCCCCGCGCGCACCCGCATCGATGAAATCGCGGATGCGCACGGGATCAACCGGGCGCATATCGTCAAGATCGTGCACCTGCTCGGGCGCGAAGGCTATCTCGAAACCCGGCGCGGCCGGGGAGGCGGCTTCACGCTGGCGCGCCCGCCCGAGGCGATCAGCGTCGGCGAAATCCTGCGCCTGACCGAGGGGCCGTTCGAACTGGTGGAGTGCCACCATGCGCCGACGAATACCTGCCCGCTGATCGGCGTGTGCCGCCTGTCGAAGGCGCTCGCGAAGGCGCTCGACGCCTTCCTCGCCAGCCTCGACGCGGTCACGATCGCCGATATCGCGGCCAATCGCGGCGCGCTGCTGGCGCGGCTGTCACCCGAGAGCGACGCAGACCAGGCTCCGGAGCCATCTGGGCGTGGTGCCGTCGTACATCATTCCGGCTTGTAGTATCAGGACCTTCGCCGGCAACACGAAATCACGGTCGTCCGGGCGTTCATCAATGGCATTCACGCTGTCGTGATCGATCCGGAATCGTTTTCCTTTCGTAGTTCTTTGGATCTTGCCCCGATCGGATCAAGGAAACGGAGGAAACCGATGAAAAAGACTTTCTTAGCAACCGTCGCTTCTGCATGGATGGCGCTTGGTGGCGCCGCAATGGCAGACAACATCGTGGAAACGGCACAGAATGCCGGAACGTTCGAGACCCTGCTCGCCGCAGCACAAGCCGCCGGACTCGCAGATGCTCTTGCAACCGGTGAGAATCTGACTGTCTTCGCACCGACCGATGATGCTTTCGCGGCGCTGCCGGACGGCACTGTCGAGACGTTGCTCGAGCCGGAAAACCGGGATCAGCTCGCGGCGATCCTCTCCTATCACGTCCTGCCGCGCGTTCTCACATCGAACCAGCTGCCCGGTCGTACGATCCATATTCGCACGATCAAGGAATCCGGCGACCGCCTTCTCGCCATCAGCAAGGACGCGCATACCGGCGCGGTCGTCGTGGATGGGGCCAATGTGATTGCGGCGGATATCCGGGCCGATAACGGCGTGATTCACGTCATCGACGCCGTCATGCTGCCGTCGGATTGATCCGCAACGGCGAATGTTTTCGCCCGCCCGCGTCAGCTCGGGCGGGCGAAAATCCATGAGATACCGAACAGCAGCCGGATACGCGCTATTCCCGCCCCGCCTCACTCCACGGTGACGGATTTCGCCAGATTGCGCGGCTGGTCCACGTCCTTCCCCATGAAGACCGCCGTGTGATAGGCCAGCATCTGCACCGGCAGCGCGTAGAGGATCGGCGCGACCATGGGGGCGACATCGGGCATCACGATGGTCGCCATCGTCTCGATCCCGGCCTCCTCGGCACCCTTCTGATCCGTGATCAGGATGATGCGCCCGCCGCGTGCGGCGACTTCCTGCATGTTCGAGATCGTCTTCTCGAAGACATCGTCATGCGGCGCGACGACGATGACGGGGACGCTCTCGTCGATCAGCGCGATCGGCCCGTGCTTGAGCTCGCCCGCCGCATAGCCCTCGGCATGGATATAGGA
>PXAW01000167.1 GCA_003567055.1 Hyphomicrobiales bacterium | reverse complement strand
GGCGCCGGCGCGCGACTTCGGCGCTGGCCCTCTCCGCGATTCCGCTGGTCGCGCTGGCGATCTATGGTGCGCAGGGCTCGCCGGAAATGCCCGGTCAGCCGCTGAGCGCGCGCATGCAGCCGGTCACGCCCGGCGGCAATGTCGACATGAGCCAGGCCGTCGCGCAGATCGAGACCCATCTTCAGCGCAACCCGGAAGACGGGCAGGGCTGGGAAGTGATCGCGCCGGTCTATATTCGCATGGGTCGCTTCGACGATGCCGCGATGGCCTATCGCCGGGCGATCAACCTGCTCGGCGCGGATGGCGAGCGTCTGGCGAATTTCGGCGAGGCGCTGGTGATGGCGTCGGACGGGATCGTCTCCTCATCGGCGCGCGAGGCATTCGAGGGCGCGCTCGATCACGATGAGCGACAGCCGAAAGCAAGGTTCTTCCTTGCGACGGCGGCGCATCAGGACGGTGATGAGGATATTGCGCTGGAGCGTTATCGCAGCCTGCTGGCCGAATCGGCGCCCGACGCTCCCTGGGTCGGGGTGGTGAGCCGGCGCATCGCCGCTATGGAGGGCGACGCGCCTCCGGCGGATGCGGCAGGCCAGCGAGACGGTGACGCAGCCGCCGACGCGGCAGGCGCCGGTGCGATTGCCGGCATGGTCTCCGGGCTCGCCGAGCGCCTCGCCACAGAGGGTGGCAACGCACAGGAATGGGCGCGCCTCGTGCGCTCCTATGCGGTGCTCGGGCAGGTAGGGCCGGCAGAGCAGGCCCTGGCCGATGCCCGTGATGCGCTTGCCGGTGATCGCCAGGCGATCGAAGAAGTCGAATCGGTGGCCCGTGAGGCGGGCATTCTGCGAGAGTGAAGCGAGATGACACGCAAACAACGCCGTCTGGTTCTCATCGGTGTCTCCGGTATCGTGCTGGCCCTGTCGCTGGGCCTGGTGCTCTTCGCCATGCGCGACACGATCGTCTTCTTCCGCGCGCCGAGCGACATTGCCGCTCAGGGCTTCGACGAGGGCGTGCGGTTCCGCCTCGGCGGGCTGGTCGAGGACGGCTCGATCCGGCGCGAGACCGGCCAGATCCATTATTTCCGCGTCACTGACGGCGGCGCCTCGATCGAGGTGCGCTATCAGGGCCTCTTGCCGGATCTGTTCCGGGAAGGGCAAGGTGTGGTGACCGAGGGCGCGATCGACGGTTCGGGCCTGTTCCGGGCCGATACCGTGCTCGCGCGCCACGACGAGAACTACATGCCGCGCGAGGTCGCGGATGCGCTCAAGGCGCAGGGCGTGTGGCAACATGGCGATCCGGCACCCGGTACGCAGTGACCGGCGTGCGGGCTGAAACATTGATGGCGGAAGGGACAGATCATTGCTGATCGAAGTGGGACATTTCGCGCTGGCTCTCGCGCTCGGGCTGTCGGTGATCCAGATGGTGGTCCCGTTCTGGGGCGCGCGCACCAATGATCCCGTGCTGATGGGTGTCGGCGCGCCGGCGGCGGTCGGCGTCTTCGCGCTGGTGCTGTTCTCCTTCGGCGTGCTCACCTACGCCTATGTCACCTCCGATTTCTCGGTGATGAACGTCTATGCGAATTCGCATTCGCAAAAGCCGATGATCTACAAGGTCACCGGCGTCTGGGGCAATCACGAGGGCTCGATGCTGCTCTGGATCGTGATCCTCGCCCTGTTCGGGGCGCTGGTGGCGATCGCCCGCAATGCGGTGCCGCCGAAGCTGCGTGCCAATACGATCGCCGTGCAGGCTTCCGTCACGATCGCCTTCCTGCTCTTCATGCTGCTCACCTCGAATCCGTTCGAGCGCCTCGACCAGGCGCCGTTCGAGGGGCGCGATCTCAATCCCATCCTCCAGGATATCGGCCTCGCGATCCATCCGCCGCTGCTCTATATCGGCTATGTCGGCTTCTCGATCACCTTCGCCTTCGCCATGGCGGCGCTGATCGAGGGCAAGATCGATGCGGTCTGGGCGCGCGCCGTGCGGCCCTGGACGCTGGGCGCCTGGCTGTTCCTGACGCTCGGCATCTCGATGGGCTCGTACTGGGCCTATTACGAGCTCGGCTGGGGCGGCTGGTGGTTCTGGGATCCGGTGGAGAACGCCTCGCTCCTGCCCTGGATCCTCGGCACCGCGCTGATCCATTCCACCGTGGTGATGGAGAAGCGCGACGCGCTCAAGATCTGGACGATCCTGCTTGCCATCCTGACCTTCTCGCTCTCGCTGATGGGCACCTTCCTGGTGCGCTCGGGCGTGCTCACCTCGGTCCATGCCTTCGCCGTCGATCCCGATCGAGGGATGTATATCCTCGCGATCCTGGTCTTCTTCATCGGCGGATCGCTCGCCCTGTTCGCCTGGCGCGCGCCCCTGTTGCGACAGGGCGGGATCTTTGCGCCGGTCTCGCGCGAGGGTGCGCTCGTCGTCAATAACCTGTTTCTGGCCACCGCCTGCGCCACGGTGCTGATCGGTACGCTCTATCCGCTGGCGCTCGAAGCGGTGACCGGGGCCAAGATTTCCGTCGGCCCGCCCTTCTTCAACGCCACCTTCGTGCCGCTGATGGTGCCGCTGCTGCTGCTTCTGCCCTTCGGCCAGGTCATGGCCTGGAAGCGGGGCGACATGGGCGGCGTGGCCCAGCGTCTGGCCGGGGCGATCCTGATCTCGGTGGTGCTGACGGTGATCGTCTACGGCTTCACCTATGGCGGCCCCGTCGCCGCGCCGCTGGGCGTGGGGCTCGGCATCTTCCTGATCGTGGGTTCGCTCAACGAGGTCATCACGCGCGCCTTCAGCGGCGGCGCCGGATTCGGTGACGCCATGCGCAAGGCACGCGGCCTGCCGCGCTCGACCTGGGGCACCGTCACCGCCCATGCCGGCGTCGGCGTGATGGTGATCGGCATCGCCGCCACCGCCTGGTCGACGGAGCGGATCGTGACCATGCGTCCGGGGGATGTGGCGCATGTCGGCGGTGCCTATTCCGCCCGGCTCGATGCCGTCTTCCCGCGCACGGGACCGAATTTCCAGGAAGACGTGGCTCAGATGACCATCTTCCGCGGCGACCGCGCCATCGGCCAGGAGGAGACTTCGAAGCGCTTCTTCCCCGCGCGCAACATGCCCACCACCCAGGCGGGCCTGCATACGGTCGGCTTCTCGCAGGTCTATCTCAGCTTCGGTGAGCCTCAGCCGGACGGTTCGCTCGGCCTGCGGCTGTATTACAAACCGCTGATCCTGCTGATCTGGATCGGAACCCTGTTCATGGCACTGGGTGCGGGTATCGCCATGACGGATCGCCGCTTCCGCGTCGGCGCCCCGGTGCGCGCGAAGCGCGAAGCGCCGCAGACGGGCCCGGCGCCCGCCCCGGCAGAATGAGGATCTGCGCATGAGACGCTTCGCCATCGCCCTGACACTTGCAGCCGGTCTCGCGCTCTCCGGGGGGCTCTCCGCGCCGCCTGCTCTCGCGGCCCCGCAGCCGGACGAGATCCTCGACGATCCGGCGCTCGAGCAGCGCGCACGTGCGCTCTCGGCCAATCTGCGCTGTCTCGTGTGTCAGAACCAGTCAATCGACGATTCGGATGCGCCGCTGGCGCGCGACCTGCGGCTTCTCGTGCGCGAGCGGCTGGTCGAGGGTTATTCCGATCAGGAGATCGAGGCCTTCGTGGTTGCGCGCTACGGGGAATTCGTGCTGTTCACCCCGCCCTTCAACGCCAGTACGGTACTGCTCTGGGGCTCGCCGATTCTGGTGCTCGGCGCCGGTGCACTCGGGCTGTTTCTCGCCATCCGCAGACGCCGCGAGGTCGCACCGACGGTGACGGCGGATCTCACGCCGGAGGAACGCGCTGCGCTCGAACGCATTCTCGCGGAGACGCCTTCCGGAAAATCCTGAGGGCGCCGCAGCCGGGTCAGGCCCCGTCTTCCGGCGCGCGCGGCGTGGCGATGACGATGCCGTCCTCGACGGCGAGTGAAAGCCGCCCGTGTTTGAGCGCGAGGGCCTTGTCGCCGAACAATCCGCGCCGCCAGCCCTTGAGCGCGGCGATATCGGCGTCATCGTTCTCGGCGATGGCTTCGAGGTCATCCACTGTCGCCACGATCTTGGGCGCCACGTCGTTCTGCTCGCAGACCGCCTTCAGGAGCACTTTCAGCAGATCCACGGTCGCGCCGGCACTGTTGCGACCGCGCGAACGTTCGGGCAGCTTCAATTCCGAAAAGTCGCGCGCCAGCCCCGCCTCGATTGCGGCGAGCGCCCCGGCGGCGCTGCGCGAGCGCTCGAAACCGTTGGGCACCGAGCGCAGCCGCCCCATGGCCTCCGCATCGCGCGGCTGCGAGATCGAGAGCTCGACCACGGCGTCGTCCTTGAGAACGCGGTTGCGCGGCACGTCGCGACTTTGCGCCTCGCGCTCGCGCCAGGCGGCGACCTCGATCAGCACGGCGAGTTCCTTGACCTTGCGCACGCGCCCGATCAGGCG
>PXAW01000201.1 GCA_003567055.1 Hyphomicrobiales bacterium | reverse complement strand
TGCCATCGCCCTGCCCGCCCCCCTGCGCAAGGACGCGGACGACCCGCAGGCCACCCGCCTCGCGGTCCACAGGATCATCCGATCCCGTGACGCGGCGCATTGGCGCGCGCTGCTGGAGCCGCGCGATTGCTGCTGCACCATCGTCCGCTCGCTGGCCGAAGCGCGCGCGGATCCGCATTTCGTCGCGCGCGGCCTGTTCGACGTGACGGCGCTGATGCCTGGGGCCGACGCCGGAAGCGGGGCGGATCGCACCATCCCCGTTGCGACCCTGCCGATCGCTCCGGAACTGCGCCGCGCGAAAGATCTTCCGCGCCGGGTCATGCGACCGGGTGAGGCCGACGGCGAGCCCGGATAATTACGGGCTCGACGGAACCGTGAAGCTTGCCTTACGTTAGGTGCGCGTGAACGTCGCAGGGCCGGCAATCGAGCCCGGCCCGGACATCACGCAGGCAAGGAAACCGCACCGACCGCACCGCGCCACTGATCAGGGGCGCCGTTCGTCGAGGGGGAAGCGGGACGGATGCGGCGATCGAGGGAGTGATCGCCATGGAAACGATCCTGGCCCAATGTCTCGCCCGGCTCATCCGCAAGGGCCGTCTCACCCTGACCATGCCATCGGGAACGGTTCACAATTTCGGTGATGGCGGCGCGCCGGAGGTCACCGCGCGGCTCACCGATGCCGAGGCCGTGCGCCAGCTCCTCACGAGGCCCTCGCTGCGGCTGGGGGAATTATACATGGACGGGCGCTTCGTCATCGAAAGCGGCTCGATCTACGATATGCTCGCCCTGGTGATGAACAGCGCGCCCGGCCAGCGCAACCTGCTCGGACCGGCCATCGGCCGTCGGGTGCGCGCCTTTCTGGAGCGTATCAGCGGGCGCAACGATATTCTGCGTTCGCGCGACAACGTCGCCCACCATTATGATCTCGACGGTTGGCTCTATGATCTCTTCCTCGATGCCGACAAGCAGTATTCCTGCGCCTATTTCACCGATTCCGAGCGCGATCTGGACAGCGCCCAGCGCGCCAAGAAGCGCCATATCGCGGCGAAGCTGGCGATCACCGGGGAGCACGACGTGCTCGATATCGGCTGCGGCTGGGGCGGCATGGCGCTCTATCTCGCCGAATACGCGCAGGCACGCCGCGTCACCGGCATTACGCTCTCGCGCGAGCAGCTCGGCATCGCCCGCGCCCGCGCCGCAGCGGCGGGGCTCGACGAGCGGCTCGATTTCGCCCTCGAAGATTACCGCGAGACGAAGGGCCCCTATGACCGGATCGTATCGGTGGGCATGTTCGAGCATGTGGGCTTGCGCGACTACGCCGCCTTCTTCGCGCAATGCGCGCGGCTGCTCAGCGATGACGGCGTCGCGCTGATCCATACGATCGGCAAGACGACGATGCCGGGGCCGGTCAATCCCTGGATCGCGAAATACATCTTCCCCGGCGGGCGGCTGCCATCGCTCTCCGAGATCATGCCGGCGATCGAGAATTCCGGCCTGCGGGTGACGGATGTCGAGATCCTGCGGCTGCACTATGCCGAGACGCTGCGCATCTGGCGCGAACGCTTCATGGCGCGGCGCGACGAGGCCGAAGCGCTCTACGATGATCGGTTCTGCCGGATGTGGGAGTTCTACCTCGCGGCCTCCGAGGCGGCGTTCCGCTTCGAGCATCTGGTCGTTTTCCAGATCCAGCTGGCCCGGCGCGTCGATGCCCTGCCGATGACGCGTGACTACATCACGCAGTACGAGGTCGCTCTGCGCGAGCGCGAGGAGGCAGCGCACAGCCTGCGCGCGCCGCGCCGGATGACCGGTTGAGGCGCTTACAACGGGGCCGGCGCGGAAGACGCTTCACGGCGCATCAGCTGCGGCGTGCCGAGGCGCGGGCTGACGCCCTCGCGCATCATCATCCGGCGCAGAGGCGTGATGGCGGCGAGCGCGCGCAGACCCGTGCCGCGCAGGAAATCGGCAGGGAGCAGGCCCGACAGCAGGGTGCGGTTGAGCATGTCGACGCCGAGGGTGCGGCTGCGCACGTCGAAACGGCGTCCGCGATCGTAACGCGCCAGCGCCGCGGCGCTTCCGGGATCGCCCCCGCCATCGGTGCCCACCACCGCATCGCGCAGGGCGGCGACGTCGCGCAGGCCGAGATTGAGCCCCTGCGCGCCGATCGGCGGGAAGGCATGCGCCGCCTCACCGACGAGCGCGAGGCGATCGGCGTGAAAGCGATCGACCGCGAGCCCGCCCATCGGCACCACCCCGCGCGGCCCGTCGATCGTCATCCTGCCGAGGATGGCATGCGCCTGCCGCTCGATCACGCGCGCCAGCGCCGCATCCTCGTAATGGCGCAGATGCTCGGCCTTGTCGGGCTCTGTCACCCAGACGAGGCTGGAGCGGCGCCCGGGCAGCGGCACCAGCGTGAACGGGCCGTGGCGGGTATGGAATTCCGTCGAAATGTCGCGATGGTCGCGCTCATGGGTGAGGATCGTGGTCAGCGCCGCCTGCGGATAGGCCCAGCTGCGCGCCCGGATGCCGGCGGCGCGGCGCATCGGCGAGTTGCGCCCATCTGCGGCGATGACGAGCGAAGCGGCGATGCTGCTGCCGTCATCCAGGGACACGGTGATCCGCTGATCATGCGATCCGGGGGTCACGGTATCCTGTGATCCGATGCCCGTCGCCATGTTGGAAAAGCTGGCGATTTCGCCCTGCCCCTGCACGGCATCGGCCAGAACCTGGACCAGCGTGGCGTTTTCGACGTTCCAGCCGAAGGCGTCGAGCCCGATCTCGCGGCATTTGAAATCCACGACCGGTGCGCGAAACAGGCTGTCGGTATCATCGATCAGCCGCATGATTTCGAGCGGCGCGGCATGGGGCGCGAGCGCCTCCCAGATGCCGAGGCGCTCCATCAGATGCACGGAGCCGTCGAGCAGGGCCACGGTCCGCCCGTCGCGCGGGGCGTGCGCGCGCCCGATCACGGCGACGGAATAGCCCTCGCGGGCAAAGGTCAGGGCCGCCGCGAGACCCGCCGCGCCGGCGCCGACGACACAGATATCGTAATGACGGTCGCTCATGTTCACTACATAGTGGTTTTCGTTGCGAAATGGCAGCGACGAAGCGTCGCTTTCCACCGGGCGCCGCCCCTCAATCCATCACGGCGGCCTTGAGGATGCAGACCATGGTCGCGCGGCCGGGCCTGTCGCCGATGCAGCGCACGACATGCGGGCGGTCGCAGCGATAGCGCAGCGTCTCGCCGGTGCGGGCAGTCTGCACCACGCCGGCGACCTCGACCTCGAACTCGCCTTCGAGCACGGAGAGCGTCTCCACGGAGCCGCGCTGATGCGCGTCCGATTCGAGCACGCCGCCGGGATCGGCTGAGATATCGTACCATTGCAGCCATTCAACGGTCTTGATCCAGCCGATGATGGCCAGCCGCATCTTGCCGTCTTCCGAGACGAGGATCGGCGTGTCGCGGCGGTTGGATTTCTCCAGAAACGGCTCGTCCTCGGCGCTCGCGAGCACCCGCTCGATGGAGACGTCGAGCGCCTGCGACAGCCGCCAGATCGTGGCGAGGGTCGGGTTCGTCTCGTTACGCTCGATCTGGCTGATGATCGACTTGGCGACACCGGATTGCTCGGCGAGCTCGGAAAGCGACAGGTTGTAGGCCTTGCGCAAACGCTGGATCGTCTTGCCCAGCTGCCCCGATAATTGCTGCGCTCCCGATTCCAGCTCCCGGGTCCGCTCTCGGCCTTCAACACCCATGATCACCAATCCACCGGCCCGTTCGTAACAAGGAACGAGCGTTTGAAGCTACGAACGCACCATGCCCAATGCGATGGCGCGGATCAAGCGGGAATGGTGGGAAATCAACGCCATACGCCAAACGGCACACGCGCTGCCGCTACGGAAAACGGCCGGTGCGGCCATGCCCTCCGCCGCCTTACGGATCGCTCCAGACCGCCATCAACGTGCCGCCGGGCTCCTTGAACTCGAACCGCCGCCCGCCGGGAAAAGCAAAAATCTCCTTCGTGATCTCGCCCCCCGCCTGCCGCACCGTTTCGAGCGCACTCTCGAGATCCCCGGCCTTCAGCACGACGAGCGGCGCCACCTGCGCCTCGCTGCGCGCAATCCCCCCGCCCAGCCCGGCCTCCCGGATATCGCGATAATCCGGCCCGTATTCCACGAAACGCCACCCGAAAGCCTGCGCAAAAAAGCTTTCTGTGGCCTCCATATCCGGCGAGCTGAACTCGACATAATCGATTTTCAGAGTGTCGCTGCTCATGATGTTTATCCTTTGTTCTTGTCTTTACAGCGGCGCCGGGGGGTGGGTCAAGGGGATTTTGGGTGGCGTCATACCAGACCGAGTAGTTCGAGGAATTTCAAGAGCCAGCCGAATTTCTCCGGATGCGCCTCAGCCAGTGCTCTCAATTCGCCAGACCGCGCTGCGAAAAAGTCGCGGGC
>PXAW01000040.1 GCA_003567055.1 Hyphomicrobiales bacterium | reverse complement strand
GTGCCGCGAGTTCCAGCGCTCTCACCCGCGCGGCCTGGTCGAAGGCATAGCGGTTGGTATCGTCGACCGTCCCGAGCACGCTGCCCGCGCCCTCCCCGGCGGGGCCGCGCACCAATGCCTCGTAGGCGAAGACGGCGCCGCCGGCGCGATCGACAATCGGCTGGAAGGCCATGGAAAATGGTGTCGCGAAGGCAGTGCCGTCGCGGCAGGCGCGACAGATGGAAGCATGATCAGACAAGACTATCGTTCCCGGAGAGGCTGCGAGAAAGAGGCATTATCCCGATCACAGGTTAATGATCGGTACGTGGCTGTAACCTGCAACACGCGATAATTGCTGCATTGCAATAGAATTGCTTCTCACACCAAAGTTGCATTTCACGGAAAAAGGCAGAGAATGCGGGAACAGAGCAAAAGAACAGTTTTATCCGGGGGGATAATGGCATTGGATGGGGAAACAACCATCATCATTGCGGATGATCATCCGCTGTTTCGCGGCGCGTTGCGCCAGGCGCTCGGCCTCGCTCTGCCGCAGGCACGGATTCGCGAAGCCGGTGACCTCGATGATCTGATAAAGGCATTGCGCGAGGATGACGCGGCAGATCTGATCCTGCTCGATCTCGCCATGCCGGGCGCTCAGGGCTTCTCCGGCCTGATCTATCTGCGCGCGCAGCATCCCGCGATTCCCGTGGCGATCGTCTCGGCCAGCGAGGATGCCGCCAATGTCCGTCGCGCGATGTCTTTCGGCGCGGCGGGTTTCATACCGAAATCGGCCGATAGTGCGCGCATCGCCGAAGCGGTTGCCACCATTCTGGCCGGCGAAACCTGGGTCGATCCGGACCTGCCTGAAACCGGTCAGGACGACGCGGTCGATGCCATTGCCCGGCGCCTCGCCAGCCTCACCCCGCAGCAGGTGCGTGTGCTGATGATGCTGTCGGAAGGGCTCTTGAACAAACAGATCGCCTACGAACTCAACGTATCCGAGGCGACGGTAAAGGCGCATGTCTCCGCGATTCTGCAGAAACTCGGGGTCGACAGCCGCACCCAGGCGGTGATCACCGCCGCGAAGGTCGGCGCGGCGCCGGATTCGGCCAGCGCCGCCTGACCTGGCGGATGTGAGCGCCGCCTTCGCGCTCACTCCGCAGCATCGGACATCATGGCCTTGAATTGCGCGTCGCTGTGCAGCTCGATCACGTCTTCGAGCTCGTAGAGCATGTCCGTCAGGGCCTTCAACCCGTCCTCGCTCACCGGCCAGAATTCGATCAGCCTCGGGGCCAGCGCAAGAAACTCGCCATGGCTCAGCGCCTCGATATCGGTCTTGCCGTAGCGCGCCGCCATGGCGGCAAAGACCTGTGAACCGATGCCGAGATCATAGGCCTCCTCCTGCGCGATGTATCCGGCAGGGGCGACGAGATCGATGGCGCGGTGCCAGGCCGCGAGAATGCACTGTTTGGTATGGCGCATGCGCGTCACGAGCACCGTTTCCGGGTCGATCCCGATGCGTGCCATGCGGTCGAGGGTCTCGAACACGGCGCGGCAGACATGGCCCGCAGGCTGCGACAGCGCGACGGCGAGCTCTGCTGCATCGATCCGGGCGGGATCGAGCTGAAGCAGCTTGCGCAGCTTCACGGCGCTGTCGTGATTGCCGGCGATGAAGGTCGCGAGCTTCTCGGCAGAGCAGCAGAGCAGGGTTTCCTCGAGCTGCTCTGCCGGAATGTCGAAACAATCGGTCAGCGCGGCAATGAAGGTTGCGAGATTGGGGCTGTCAGCGACCGCGTCGCCGGTGGTCAGCGTTCTACCCGAAGTGTTCGTTTTCGCGTCGATCATGGCTCGTCCTCTTGGGCAATCCGAATGTCCGTACAATCGCCGAGGACCCGTGATGAGTCAAACGAAAATAATAAATATTCATTGAGTATATCACAAGCACATTGATTAATGGTAAATTATTGCCTCACCCACATAATCCTTGCAATCCAGGCGATCTCTGCGACCGGAATCGTACGGTTGGAATGCGCTGAATTCAGCGATCGCAGCTCCACATTGCGCAATGTCTGCCGTTCCAGCTCCTTGGCCATAACCTCACCGTTATGCAAACGCACCACCACCCTGTCCCCCCGGCGTATACCCGCATCGGGGGAGACGATCAGGATGTCGCCGTCGCGATAAAGCGGCTCCATGGAATCGCCGGAGACTTCGACCGCGAAGAGCTTGTCGGGCCCGGCATCGGGAAAGGCGATCTCCTCCCAGCCGGAACCTGCGGGCATGCCGTCTTCGGTGAACAACCCGCCCGACCCCGCCTGCGCCCAGCCGACCAGCGGCACCGACATGCGCGGCGGCGGCGCGGACGGGTCCACGAGATCGACGAAGCCGCGCAGATCCGTGCCCGTTGCGGCCAGGACCTTGGCGATCGATTCACTCGACGGCCAGCGCTCGCGCCCGTCGGACGCGATACGCTTCGATTTGTTGAAGCTCGTCGCGTCGAGCCCGGCCCTGCGGGCGAGCCCGGAGGCGGACAGCCCGTTGGCTTCGGCCAGCCGATCGATGGCGGCCCAGATCTGGGTATGGGTCAGCATGTATCTGCTCCGGCGCTGGAGAACCGACGGCCCCACGGAGGAGGCGTAAAGATTTACGAATATCGCCTTATATTAGGAAATATAGCAAAGCGCATATCCCTGCGCAAACGCTTTCCGCGCGTCGCCAAGATTTTTCGCGCATTACAGAGACAATTTTCCGCGTCAGCCGCTGACCCGCCCCGCCATGCAGCCGAGGCTTGCATGCATTGACGGGGCTGCCTATAAGCCTGATCCCGAGCGACGACCCGCGCAACGGCGATCGGAGACAGGCATGAACCGGCAGGATGGCACCCCCGATCCGCGCGATCCCGACATCGTCTGGAAGATCGCCCCCCGCCCGATGTGGGAGCAGGCCGAGGCGTCCGGGCAATTCGACGGCGCCCCGGTCGATCTCGCCGACGGGTTCATCCATTTTTCGACGGCCTCGCAGCTGCGCGAAACGGCGGCGAAACACTTCGCCGGCCAGAATGATCTCCTGCTGATCGCGGTGGACGGCCCGGCGCTCGGCCCCGCCTTGAAATACGAGCCCTCGCGTGGCGGCGACCTGTTCCCGCACCTTTACGGCCCCCTTCCGCTCAGCGCCGTTCGCGCGGTCATGCCGCTGCCCCTCGATGCGCAAGGCCAGCATGTCTTTCCGGAGGGCGTTGCGTGATCGGGGCGCTGTTTTCACTCGCCCGTCCGGCGTTGCATGCCCTCGATCCGGAAACTGCCCATCACGCCTCGATTCGCGCGCTGTCGTTGCTGCCGCCGCGCAGGCCGGCGCCCGACGATCCGCGACTGGGCATGACCGCTTTCGGCCTCGATTTCCCCAACCCGCTCGGCCTCGCTGCCGGATATGACAAGCAATGCGAGGTGCCCGATCATTTGCTCGGGCTCGGTTTCGGCTTCATCGAGTGCGGCGGCGTGACCCCCCTGCCGCAGCCGGGCAATCCCCGCCCGCGGGTCTTTCGGCTCGCGCGCGACGGGGCGATCATCAACCGTTTCGGCCTCAACAGCGACGGCCTTGCCGCCATATCCGAGCGGCTGCGCCGGCGGCGCGGGCGCCCCGGAATCGTCGGCGTCAATCTCGGTGCCAACAAGGAATCACGCGACCGCATCGCCGATTCCGTGATGCTGGTGACACGTCTGTGCGGGCTCGCGCAGTTTCTTACCATCAACATCTCCTCCCCCAACACGCCCGGCCTGCGCGATCTCCAGGGCGAGGCCTTCCTCGATGAGCTGCTGGCCCGCTGCATCGCCGCGCGCGACGAAGCGGATGCAGCGATCGGCAGCCGCACGGCACTCCTGATCAAGATCGCTCCGGACATGGACGAAGCGGCCCTCGACGGGCTCGTCGCGACAGTACTGGCGCGCGGCATCGACGGCATGATCGTCTCCAACACCACCACCGCCCGCCCTGCGGATCTGATGGAGAAAGCCGTGGCGGGCGAGGCCGGCGGGCTCTCCGGGCGCCCGCTCTTCCTGCGCTCGACCCAGGTACTGGCGCAGACTGCGCTGCGAATCGAGAGTCGCGTTCCGCTGATCGGTGTAGGCGGCATCGATTCGCCGCAGGCGGCAATCGCCAAGCTGCGCGCCGGGGCGAGCCTGCTGCAGCTCTATTCCGCGCTGGTCTATCACGGTCCCGGCCTGATCGGCGCCATCAAGCAGGGCATCTGCGATCATCTTGAGCGGACAGGGGCGCAAGGCCTCACCGATCTGATCGGACGTGATGTGGCCGACAGCGCCCGGGATCCCCAGGCCGCCCTCGCCGCCGCCGGCGCAGATCGATCCGCGTGAGATCAACCCTCTGACCGTTCACCATGTCCCCGGTCTGTACGCCCATGATGAGAGGGGATACTGCGACCCCCATCAAGGCCGCGCCCTGACTCCCCTCTCCCGCCG
>PXAW01000576.1 GCA_003567055.1 Hyphomicrobiales bacterium | reverse complement strand
GCTGCGCCCGAGGGCCAGCGTGAGATAGCCGCCGGCGGCACCGATTCCGATCGCCGCGATCGTCTTGCCGATGGCGAACGGCAGACCCATCACGCTGGTAGTGACGAAGAACATGGTCGGATCCATCAGCGGCGAGGCGACCCAGAAGGCCATCACCGCCGCGAGCGGCACGCCCATGGCGAGAAGCGCCGCAACCAGGGGAATCACGCCGCAGGAGCAGAAGGGCGAGAGCCCGCCGAACAGGGCGGCGAGCGCGATCATCGTCACCGCATTGCCCTGGAACACGTCGGCGATGAGATTGTCGGCGCCGCTGGCCTTGGCATAGGCGGCGATCGCCACGGCGGCGAGCAGGAAGGGCGCGATGCCGGTGATCGCATCGACCACGAAAGCCCCCATCGGCACGAATTCGTTGCGATCGAGCAGGGCGACGCCGGCAAATACCAGCACGATGGCGATGATGACGCGGTCGAGCCCCGCGAGACGTTGCCGCAGCACGGCGAGGCGCGTCGGCGGAGCGAGGGGAAGCGGCGCGGAGGAAGGAGCGGACATGGCGGATCCCGATCGTGAATGTGTATCGCATACGGGATAGCAAAGCTGCGTCCCACGCGTCAACGGTATTTCTGCGAATATCGAAATAATGTTTCCGCCACGGAATCCCGAAAGCGCGTGCAAGCCGTTTCACGAGCAGCGAAAAAACCGTTTTCGGGTGTGCGAAATTCATTGACTTTCGGGCCCATCACCGCGATATGTGCAGTCGGTCGCCCTTGTGCGGCTTTCCCTTTTTCGTCCGAGATGAACATGGACTGCCACCCTAGGCGCGGCCTGGCTTCCGGCAAGGACAGTCAGGCCCTCGAAAATCAGGTGTCATATCGCGTCCGATCGCGGATGGCGTGCGGGTGAGCCGGTCTCGCCTTTCTCGCCATCGCCTGATCGGGCCGATGGTTTTGAGAAGAGGCAACGATGAGACCGAACCAGATCAGCTTCAGTGACAATCGGAGTATGGCGGCGCGCACGCGCCGGATCACGATTGCGATGAACCCCCTGACGCACTCCCACTACATCCACGTTCTGTAATCCCGCTGGCCAGAAGGACCGACCGGCATGACGCTTTCCCTGACGCACTCCGCCCGCCCCGCCTCCGTCATGGACGAGGCTCGCGAAGACCACTTCATCCGCCGCGACGGCCGTGTTTTTGCCGGTACGCATCTGATCATCGAAGTCGTGAACGGTCACGGGCTCGACGATGAAGATCGTATCGAGCGCGCCTTTCGCGATTGCGTCGATGAATGCGGCGCGACGCTGTTGCACATCCATACCCACAAGTTCAGCCCCCAGGGCGTGAGCGGCGTGGCCGTGCTCGCGGAAAGCCATATCTCGGTTCATACCTGGCCGGAAATCGGCTACGGCGCCTTCGACGTGTTCATGTGCGGCGATGCCGATCCCTGGCGCGCGGTCGACGTGCTCAAGGCCGCCTTCGGCACCGCTGACGTGCGCGTGCGCGAATTGCTGCGCGGCGAAGGTCTCGTCGAGGCCGTGGAGCATGCGGCATGACGGAATGGATGCGCGAGACGCTGCACGACGACCACGCGCAGGCCCTGCGCGTGGACGCTGTCCTCTATGACAGCGCGACCGATCACCAGCGGCTTCGGGTTTTCGAGAACGCGCGATTCGGGCGCGTTCTCACCCTCGACGACGTGGTGCAGACCACCGAGGGCGACAATTTCATCTATCACGAGATGCTCACCCATGTGCCGATCTTCGCGCATGGATCCGTGGAGCGCGTGCTGATCATCGGCGGCGGTGACGGCGGCATGGCCCGCGAGGTGCTGCGCCACGAGAGCGTGCGCCATGTCACCATGGTCGAGATCGATGCCGGCGTGGTGGAATTCTCCAAAAAGTATCTGCCGCGCCTCTCCGACGGCGCCTTCGACGATCCGCGGCTTGAACTCGTCATCGATGACGGCGCCGTGTTCATGCGCGAGACGGATCAGACATTCGACGTGATCATCGTCGATTCGACCGATCCGATCGGCCCCGGCGAGGTGCTCTTCACCGATCATTTCTACGGGCATGCGAAGCGCGCGCTCAATCCCGGCGGCATTCTCGTGACGCAGAACGGCGTGCCCTTCATGCAGCCGCAGGAGCTGACGGGGACGATGCGCGCTTTCGGCACGCTGTTTGCCGATCGGGGCTGCTACCTTGCGACGGTGCCGACCTATGCCGGCGGGCCGATGGCCTTCGGCTGGGGCACGGATGGCAATGCCCGCAAGGTATCGCTGGAGACGCTGCAGGCGCGCTACGCCGAAGCCGGGTTCACGGCGGATTACTACACGCCTGAAGTGCATCTGGCCGCTTTCGCCCTGCCGGGCTACGTGAAGCGCCTCATGCCGGGCTGAAACCCCGGCGCACGACCGGAACCGGTCGGTTCGGAATCGAATCCTTGCAATCGGGCGCGCGACCCCTTATACGCGCGCTCATCCCACACGCGGAGCAGCGTCGGCGGCAAACCCGTCGCCGCGCAAACCCGGTGGCCTCCCTGCTTGAAGGGCGGTTCACGGCTTCGCGGAGGTCACAACCGGAGCAGAAAAGAATGGCACTTCCCGATTTCTCCATGCGTCAGCTTCTCGAAGCCGGCGCCCATTTCGGCCACCAGGCCCACCGCTGGAACCCGAAGATGCTTCCCTACATCTTCGGCACCCGCAACAACATCCACATCATCGATCTGGCCCAGACCGTGCCGGCTTTGTATCGCGCCCTTCAGGCGGTCAGCGATACGGTGGCCAAGGGCGGTCGCGTGCTGATCGTCGGCACCAAGCGTCAGGCGCAGGATTCCGTCGCGGATGCGGCGCGCCGCTCGGCGCAGTACTACGTCAATGCCCGCTGGCTCGGCGGCATGCTGACCAACTGGAAGACGATCTCCGGCTCGATCTCGCGTCTGCGCAAGGTCGACGAGATCCTCGAAGGCGGCGGCCAGGGCCTGACCAAGAAAGAGCGCCTGATGCTCGCCCGCGAGAAGGAAAAGCTCGAGCGCGCACTCGGCGGCATCAAGGATATGGGCGGCGTTCCGGATCTGATCTTCGTGATCGACACCAATAAAGAGCAGCTCGCCATCAAGGAAGCCCAGCGTCTGGGCATCCCGGTCGCGGCCGTGGTCGATACCAATTGCGACCCTGACGGCATCGCCTACCCGGTTCCGGCCAATGACGACGCGGCCCGCGCCATCGCGCTCTATTGCGACCTGATCGCCCGCGCGGCGATCGACGGCATCTCGCGCGGCCAGGGCGATGTCGGCGTCGATGTCGGCGCCTCCGAGGCCCCGATGGTCGAAGAGCTTCCGGCGGTCGAAGGGCTTCCGGCAGCCGAAGAGCTTCCTGCGGAAGTCGCCACCGGTTCGGAGCAGGTCGATGCGTTCGAGCAGCTCGCCGCCCCGCGCGGTGCGCCGGATGATCTCACGAAGCTGAACGGTGTCGGCCCCGAGCTTGAAACCACGCTCAACGATGGCGGCATCTTCCATTACTGGCAGATCGCGGCGATGACCGATGCCGATATCGAGAAGATCGATGCCGCGCTGAAGCTCAACGGCAAGATCACGCAGAACGGCTGGGTTGCCCAGGCGAAAGCGCTCATCGAGGAAGCCGCCGCGTAAGGCTTCGTCATACACGCGTCATCAGCGCGTGTTCCGCCTGCAGCGCCCGCTTCGTCGCGTGGCCTGCATGCGCGTTCGCGCAGACGCATCAATGTTGATTCCGTTTGTGTAACCCGGTGTCCTCCAGCTGGCGCCGGGTTCCCCCATGATCAGGAAAGGACGAGCCATGGCGAACATTTCCGCCGCTCTGGTGAAGGAACTGCGCGAGAAGACCGGCGCAGGCATGATGGACTGCAAGAAGGCCCTCGGCGAGACCGACGGCGATATCGAAGCCGCCGTCGACTGGCTGCGCACCAAGGGGCTGGCCAAGGCCGCCAAGAAGGCCGGTCGCGTCGCGGCTGAAGGCCTTGTCGGCATCGCCATTTCCGGCTCCGAGGCTGCCGTGGTCGAGGTCAATTCCGAGACCGACTTCGTTGCCCGCAACGAGCAGTTCCAGAATTTCGTCGCCGCCACCGCGCAGGCCGCGCTCGGCACCGATGGCAGCCTCGAGGCGCTGCAGGCCGCCAAGCTCTCCGGTGGTGCCAGCGTCGAGGACACGGTCAAGGAACTGATCGCCACGATCGGCGAGAACATGACCCTGCGTCGCGTCGAGAAGGTCGCCGCCAAGGAGGGCGTCGTTGCCGCCTACATGCACAATTCCGTGGCCGAGGGGCTGGGCAAGATCGGCGTCCTCGTGGTGCTCGAATCTGCCGGCGACAAGGACTTCCTGAACACGCTCGGGCGCCAGATCGCCATGCATGTGGCTGCGGTGAATCCCATCGCGGTCGATGCGTCGGGTGTCGATGCGGCAACGATCGAGCGTGAATCGGCG
>PXAW01000144.1 GCA_003567055.1 Hyphomicrobiales bacterium | reverse complement strand
CGGACATGAACGCCGAATCGACCCGTCTGCAGGCACTCCAGGTGCAGCAGCAGCTCGGTATCCAGGCGCTCTCGATCGCCAACGGCAACAGCCAGAACATCCTCTCGCTGTTCCGCTGATCGAAGTACCTCACTGGTTCGATACCCTCACCTTTGGGGCCGCGTCACACCGACGCGGCCCCTCTTTGATTCGCGCCGGTCGCCGCCTTCGTCCACAGGCGAGCGGGACGGGCCTCCCGCGATCCCCTCGACTTCGCCTGCCCGCTTTGCCACAAACGATCGGGCGTCGCGGATCGGGGAGAGCGGAAATGAGCGTGCTGCGCGAAGTCGGATTCGTTCATCTGCATGTGCATTCCTCCTATTCGCTGCTGGAAGGCGCGCTGCCCATCGCGAAGCTCGCGAAACTCGCCGAGGCCGATCGCCAGCCCGCGCTTGCCCTGACCGATACCAACAATCTCTTTGGCGCGCTGGAATTCTCCGAAAAGCTCTCGGGCGCCGGCATCCAGCCGATCCCGGGCGTCCAGATCACCACCGCCTTCGAGCCCGCCGATCCGACGCAGCGCATCAGCGCCCCCGGCACCGCGGATCTCGTCCTGCTCGCCACCTGCGAAGAGGGCTACGTCAATCTCATGCGCCTCGTCAGCCGGGGCTATTTCGATGTCGATCTCGGCGCCGAGCCCTGTATCGCGATCGAGGCCCTGCGCGAGCATGGCGAGGGGATGATCGCGCTGACCGGCGGCCTGCGCGGGCCGCTCGACCGGGCGCTGTTTCACGGGCGCTCGGAACTGGCCGAGCAGCGCTTTGCGACCTTGCGCGAGATTTTCGGTGACCGGCTCTATGTCGAGATCCAGCGCCACGGCATGGAGGAGGAGCGCGCGGTCGAGGGCGCGCTGATCGCCATGGCCGACCGGCACGGGGTGGGGCTCGTCGCTGCGAACGAACCGTTCTTCCCCGGCCCCGACGATTACGAGGCGCATGATGCGCTCATGGCCGTGGCGGAAGGCCAGGTCGTCTCGCAGGATCAGCGCCGCAAGCTGACGCCGGAGCATGGATTCAAGACCCGCGCCGAGATGCAGGCGCTGTTTTCCGATCTGCCCGATGCGCTGACCAACAGCGTCGAGATCGCCATGCGCTGCGCCTGGCGGGTACGCACGCGCAAGCCCATCCTGCCGAATTTCGCCCGTCCCGACGAACCGGGCGCCGATGAGAATGCGGAGCTGCGCCGCCAGGCCGAGGAGGGCCTCGCCCGCCGCCTCGAGGCCCACGGCCTGGCCGAGGGGTTCACGGAGGAGGATTACCGGGCCCGGCTCGATTACGAGATCGGCATCATCCAGAACATGCAGTTTCCCGGCTACTTCCTGATCGTGGCCGATTTCATCAAATGGGCCAAGGATCACGATATCCCGGTGGGGCCCGGGCGCGGTTCGGGTGCGGGCTCGCTGGTGGCCTATTCGCTCACCATCACCGATCTCGACCCCCTGCGCTTCGGCCTGCTGTTCGAGCGCTTCCTCAATCCCGAGCGCGTCTCGATGCCGGATTTCGACATCGATTTCTGCGTGGAGGGCCGCGAGGACGTGATCCGCTACGTGCAGGAGCGCTACGGCGAGACCAATGTCGCGCAGATCATCACCTTCGGGACGCTTCTGGCACGCGGGGTGCTGCGCGATGTCGGGCGCGTGCTCGAAATGCCCTACGGGCAGGTCGACAAGCTGACCAAGCTGGTGCCGCAGAACCCGGCCAAGCCCGTCACCCTGCCCCAGGCCATCGCCGACGAGCCCCGCCTGCAGGCGGCTGCGGAGGAGGAGCCGGTGGTGCAGCGTCTGCTCGCCATCGCCCAGAAGCTGGAAGGCCTGCACCGCCACGCCTCGACCCATGCGGCGGGCGTGGTGATCGGTGATCGTCCGCTGCAGGAGCTGGTGCCACTCTATCGCGACCCGAAGACCGGGATGCGGGTGACGCAGTATAATATGAAGTGGGTCGAGCAGGCCGGCCTCGTCAAATTCGACTTCCTCGGCCTGAAGACGCTCACCGTGATCAACCGCGCCATCGGCCTGATCGCGCAGGATGGCGGGGAGCGCATCGACATCTCCTCGATCC
Organism: Hyphomicrobiales bacterium; assembly: GCA_003567055.1. Classification (GTDB taxonomy): domain Bacteria; phylum Pseudomonadota; class Alphaproteobacteria; order Rhizobiales; family Beijerinckiaceae; genus Saliniramus. The sequence goes on along the minus strand of PXAW01000144.1, from coordinate 2,365 downwards.
CGCTCGATGATAAAACCACCTACGACATGCTGCGCCGGGGCGAGACGATCGGCATCTTCCAGGTGGAATCGGCGGGCATGCGCAAGGCGCTGGTGGAGATGGCCGCCGACCGCGTCGAGGATCTGATCGCGCTGGTGGCGCTCTACCGCCCCGGCCCCATGGCGAATATCCCGGTCTATTGCGAGCGCAAGCACGGGCGCGGCGAGCCCGAGGCGAAATGGTACCCGCTGCCCGAACTCGCCCCGATCCTGCGCGAGACCTTCGGCATCATCGTCTATCAGGAGCAGGTGATGCAGGTCGCCCAGGAGCTCGCCGGCTATTCGCTCGGCGATGCCGACCTGTTGCGTCGCGCCATGGGCAAGAAGATCAAGGCGGAAATGGATGCCCAGCGCGGGCGCTTCGTCTCCGGCGCCACCGAGCGCGGCATCGCAAAGGAGAAGGCCGACGAGATCTTCGACCTTCTGGCGAAGTTCGCCGATTACGGCTTCAACAAGTCCCACGCAGCCGCCTATGCGCTGGTCTCGTATCAGACCGCCTGGCTGAAGGCGAATTACCCGGTCGCGTTCATGGCCGCCTCCATGACGCTCGATATCGACAATACCGACAAGCTCTCCGAATTCCGCCGCGAGGCGCAGAGGCTCGGCATCACCGTGGCGCCGCCCTCGATCAACGAATCGGGGGTGGAATTCGCCGTGCGCGAGGGCACCATCATCTATGCGCTGGCCGCGGTGAAGGGCGTCGGGCGCCAGGCGGTGGAGAGCATCGTCGCGGCGCGCGGGGACGAGCCCTTCAAGGATCTCGCCGATTTCGCCCGGCGCATCAAGCCGCGCGCGCTCAACAAGCGCACCCTGGAAAATCTCGTGGCCGCCGGCGCCTTCGATGCGCTGGAGCCCGACCGCGCCCGCGCCATGGCGGCGGTCGATCCGATCTTCGCGCTGGCCCAGCAGGCGAGCGAGGCGGAAGCCGGCGGCATGATCGACATGTTCGGCGGCGTCGCCTCCGCCGATGTGGCCCTGCGCATTCCCGAATACACGCCCTGGACCGCATCTGATCGGCTGCAACGCGAATACGACGCGGTCGGTTTCTTCCTCTCGGGCCACCCGCTCGACGAATATGAAGGCCTGCTCGACAAGCTCAGGGTGCAGCGCTGGAGCGATTTCGTACGCGCGGTGAAGAGCGGCTCCAGCGTCGGGCGCGTCGCCGCCACCGTGCTCGACAAGCAGGAGCGGCGCACCAAGAGCGGCTCGAAAATGGGGATCTACCAGCTCTCCGACCAGACCGGCCATTTCGAGGCGATCATCTTCTCGGAAGGCCTGCAACGCTATCGTGACATTCTCGAACCCGGCGCAGCCGTGATCCTGATGATGCAGGCGGGGATCGAGGGCGAGGAGATACGCGCGCGCATCGGCACGGCGGAGCCCCTCGACGAGGCCATCGCCAAGCACCAGAAGGGCATGCGGATCTATCTGCGCGACGAGCGCCCGATCGCCTCCGTGCAGCAGCGCCTTGCGGCACGCGGCGAGGGCGAGGTCTCGCTGGTGCTTATCCTCGACGAGGGTGCGCAGGAGGTCGAGGTGAGGCTCCCCGGCAAGTACCTCGCCACGCCGCAGATCGCGGGTGCGCTGCGCGCGGTGCCCGGCGTGGTCGATGTGGAGATCAGCTGAGGCCAGCGGGCCGCCCCGTGCGCCGCAAGCACGTGTTCGCAGGCAAAACCCCGCAGCGGATGTGGGCCAATGCCGCTGGCGTGAGCGCGCAACCGGGCTATCGTCATGGCATCTGCCGTCACAATCCGGATCGTTCGTCATGAGCCAGAAACACGCCGATTCTTCCAAGAGTGCACCGGTGCTTGTCACGCGCGATGGCGCCGTCGCCATTCTCGCCCTCAACGAGCCGGCCAAGCGCAACGCGCTGACCATGGATCTGCGGCTTGCCTTGCTCGAAGCGCTCGACGAACTCATTGCTGATCCGGCCTGCCGCGCGATCATGCTCACCGGCGAGGGCGGGGCTTTCTGTTCGGGCGGGGATCTCTCCGCCATGCGCGCCGACGATCCGATGGGCGCGCGCCGGCGGCTGGGCATCGTGCATGACATCGTGCGGCGGATCGCGGCGGGGCCGAAACCCGTCATCGCTGCCGTCGAGGGCGCGGCCTTCGGTGCGGGGCTCGCGCTCGCCACGGCGAGCGACGTGGTGGTGGCCGAACCGGGTGCGAAGTTCTGCGCCTCCTTCGCCAAGGTGGGGCTTATGCCCGATGCCGGGCTGATCTGGTCGCTGCCGCCGCGTGTGGGGCTCGGCACGGCCAGACGCATGATGCTCGAAGCCCCCGTCATCGGCGGCGAGGAGGCGAAGGCGCTCGGCCTCGTCGATG
>PXAW01000107.1 GCA_003567055.1 Hyphomicrobiales bacterium | reverse complement strand
CCATCTGCGCGCCATAAGGCGCGAGCGGCCCGGACATCGGCCCCGCCACGCCGATCAGCACGGGCTCGGCCCGCGCCCCGCCCATGGTGAGGGCAGCGAGCGTCCCGGAGAACATGGCGGCACGAAACAGGGCGGCGATAGGCGGCATTTTCGGGCTCCCCTTCGATGCCGCACGAGACTAGGCTCTTGCGAGCGCGAGGCCAAGGGACGTGTTGACGCCGGATAATGACGTGCCTGCGCCGACCGACTTGTGACGCCGCGTCAAATCGAGATAAGCCTGTCTCAGGCGCCACCTGGTGAGCGCTATTTGGGAGGATCAGGGCCGCATGAACGAAGACGGCAAAAACAGCGCGAAGCATGCGCCCCTCGCGCAGCAGATCACCACGACCATCCCCCTGCGCAACGCAAAGACCGCGCGCGCCCGGCTCGACGAGCTCCTCCAGAAAGCCCGTGAGGCGCATGATACAGGCATTGCCGATGCGCTCGAGGCGCTCGTCGCAGAGAAGCAAGTGGCCGGGCTCGTCATGGCCCTGTTCGACCATTCCCCCTTCCTCTCCCGCCTCGCCTCCCGCCCCGAGCGGCTTTTGCCGCTGTTGCGCGATGCACCTGACGAGAGCCATGCCCGGATCGTCGCGGCCCAGCGCGATTTCTTCCGCACGCAGCGCGAGAGCGGCATCGATCTCGATGCTGCGGGTGAGGCCTTCCGCAAGGCACGCGCCGAGCACGCCCTGCTGGTGGCGCTCGCCGATATCGGCGGTGTCTGGGACGTCGACCGGGTCATCAGGGCGCTGTCGGAATTCGCCGACGCCTCCGTGGCCGGCGGCATCGACCTGCTTCTGACCGAGCTCGCCGGACGCGGCAAGATCACGCTGGCCGATCCCGATGATCCGGGCCCCGGCTCCGGCATCGTCGTGCTCGCGCTCGGCAAGCACGGGGCGGGTGAGCTGAATTACTCCTCCGATATCGACCTGGTGGTCTTCTACGACCCGCAGGCGCAATCCCTGCCCGATATCTATGATGCGCCGAAACTGTATTCACGCCTCGCGCAAGGCCTCGTGAAACTGCTCAGCGAGCGCACCGGGCACGGCTATGTCCACCGCGTCGATTACCGGCTGCGCCCCGATCCCGGCTCGACGCCGGTGGCGATCGGCCTGCCCTCGGCTTACTCGTATTACGAGACCGTCGGCCAGAACTGGGAGCGCGCCGCCTTCATCAAGGCGCGCCCGATCGCGGGTGATCTGTCGCTCGGCGACGATTTCCTGAAGGATCTCGCGCCCTTCATCTGGCGCAAATATTTCGACTTCGCCGCCATCGCCGATGTCCATGCCATGAAGCGCCAGATCCAGGCGGTGCGCGGCCATGCCGAGATCGCGGTGGCCGGGCACGACATCAAGCTCGGGCGCGGCGGCATCCGCGAGGTCGAATTCTTCGTGCAGACCCAGCAGCTGGTCTTCGGCGGGCGCCGCCCCGATCTGCGCGGACGCCGCACCCTCGACATGCTCGACCGGCTGCATGCCGATAACTGGATCAGCGACGAGGCGCGCCGCGAGCTCGCGAGCGCCTACCGCTTCCTGCGCACCATCGAACACCGCATCCAGATGGTCGCCGACGAGCAGACCCAGCGCCTGCCCTCGGACGAGAAAGCGCTGACCGATCTCGCGCAATTCGCCGGCTTCAAGACGCTCAAGGCGTTCTCGAAGGCGCTGACCGACCATGCCCGCAATGTGCAAAAGCACTACGCCCTGCTCTTCGAGGAAGGGCCCGAACTCGCCTCGGAGGCAGGCAGCCTGATCTTCACCGGTTCCGAGATCGACCCCGAGACCATCGCCACGCTGGAGCGGCTGGGCTTTCGCGATGCCGAGCGCGCGGCGGAGACGGTGCGCGGCTGGCATTTCGGGCGCCGCTCGGCCATCACCAGCGCCCGCGCGCGCGAGGTCCTCACCGAACTCACCCCGGCCCTGCTCGCAGCGCTCGGCGGCACCGCCGATCCCGATGGCGCGCTGGCGCGGCTCGACGATGCCTTCGGCAAGATGCCGGCGGCGGTCGAGCTGATGATGATCCTGATCAATCACGATCGTCTGCTGACACTTTTCGCCGATCTGCTCGGCACCGCGCCGCGTCTGGCCGAGACCGTGGCGCGGCGCCCGCATGTGCTCGATGCCGTGATCGACCCCGCCTTCACCGATCCCGTGGTGGACGAGGCGGCCATCGCCGGGCAGGTGCGCGAGATCATCGGAAATCCCCCCTCCTTCGAGGATTTTCTCGACCGCACCCGCGACGCCACGCGCCAGCTCAATTTCGTCGCCGGTGCGCGCATGCTCTCGGGCGTCTTCACCGCCGAGCGCGCCGGCGCAGCGCAGGCCGCCGTGGCCCAGGCCGTGATCCAGGCCTCCTTCGAGCGCGTGCGCGCGGCATTCGAGGAGGATTACGGCAAGATCCCCGGCGGGCGGGTCGCCATTCTCGGGCTCGGGCGGCTGGGCGCGCGCGATCTCACCGCCACCTCCGATCTCGATCTCGTGGTGCTCTATGATTTCGACCCCGACAACCGCGAGAGCGACGGGCGCAAATCGCTCGACGCCGTCGCCTATCACCAGCGCCTGACCCAGCGCCTCGTCTCGGCGCTGACGGCACCGACCCGGCGCGGCGCGCTCTACGAGGTGGATCTGCGCCTGCGCCCGATGGGCGGCAAGGGCCCGGTGGCGAGCCAGTTCCGGGGTTTTCGCAATTACCAGGAGAACGAAGCCGATCTGTGGGAGCATATGGCGCTCACCCGCGCCCGCGTCGTGGGGGGCGATGCCGATTTCGTGCCGCAGGTTGAGGAGATCATCGCGCAGATCATCGCCCTGCCCCGCGATTTCGCGGAGGTGGCCCGCGAGGTCACCGCGATGCGCAAGCTGATCGCGCAGGAGAAAGGCGAGGACGATCCGTGGGATCTCAAGCTCGCTGCGGGCGGGCTCACCGATCTCGATTTCCTCACCCAGGCGCTGATCCTCGGCCATGCGGCTGCGCATCCCGATCTGATCCACTGCCTGCCGGCTCTGGTGCTCCAGCGCGCCGGAGAGCTCGGCCTGATCGCGCCCGAACACGCCACGGACCTGTCGAACGCCCAGAGCCTGCTCTCGCGCATCCTGCACTGGGAGCGCCTGACCATCGAGGGCCGCTTCGACCCCAAATCCGCCCCCGCCCCGATCCTGCGCCGCCTCGCCGCGGAAGCCGGCGTGCCCGATCTCAAGCGCCTCGAAAAAGAACTCGCCGATACCCGCAAGATGGTCCGCAAGCTGTTCCAGCATTATCTCGAAGGCGGATCATCGACCTGACCGATCAGCGCCGGCATGACCGCTTCGATCGGCAAGGCGGGGCAGTTTTCATCAGCGGAGAGGAGGCCGGTGAGGGCGAGCTGGCTGTAACCGTGAACGATGCTCCACAGCAGGATCTCCGCGCGCCGCCTTGCATCGGGGGCGCCGTCATAGAGCGGCTCCAGCCCCTCGGCGATATCAGCGAGCACGCCGTAACTCTCCGCACCGGCCTGTTGCAGATCCGGATCGGAGAATTCCGCGTCGCGGGTGGAAAACATCAGCGTGAACAGATGCGGATGCGTGGTCGCGAAACGCACATAGCCCTGCATCGCGGCGAAGCGCCGGGCGGGGCGATCGGCATCGGGGGGCAGGCCCGCGCGCATGAAGGCGGCGTGGCGGCGAAAGCCCTCGGCGGCGATCGCCGTCTTCAATCCCCGCACCCCGTCGAAATGGCGTTGCGGCGCCGCATGGCTGACACCGACGCGCGCCGCGATCGCCCGCAATGACAGGCCCTCCGGCCCGACTTCTTCCAGCAGCGCGATTCCGGCATCCACGAGCGCCTGTTTGAGATCGCCGTGGTGGTAGGGTTTTTCGATCATGAATCGATTGTGGCCCGCGATGTTTCCGTCGTCAACTTTTTGCTTGACGCCAGGTCTGCCTTCAGGCAGATAAGTTTCCATTGGAAACATTGGTGGATGATCCCGGCTCGCTGAAGGCCGTGACCCACCGATGCCAGCGACAAGGGAGCATCTCATGCACGATGCGACACGCCGCAAGACCATACAATGGGCGCATATCCTGCTCGCCGCCTGCCTCGGCGGATTTCTCTACTCGCCGCTCAGCATGATGCCGGAGGCCCGTGCCGTCGTGCTCTATGGCGTTTTCCCGGTCATCGCCCTGACCGGGCTCATCCTCTGGCAATGGGGGCCGCTGAAGCGGCTCTTCGTCCGCCGCCGCAACCGGGCCGGCCAGGGAGGCGCATCATGACCTGGCAGATATCCTTTGAACCCCTGTTCACGCTTCTCAATGCCATGGCCATAAGCGGCTGGCTGATCCTGCTTGCCGCACCGCGTGACTGGCGCATCCTCGGTCTCGTCCCGCGCTATGTCGTGCCGGGCGTGATCGCGCTGGTCTATACCGGACTGATCGCGGCGCATTTCGCCGGT
>PXAW01000632.1 GCA_003567055.1 Hyphomicrobiales bacterium | reverse complement strand
TCGTGCTTGATGCGACCGTGGGCCAGAACGCGCTTTCGCAGGTCGAGATCTTCGGCAAGGCCGCCGGTGTCACCGGCCTCGTCATGACCAAGCTCGACGGCACGGCACGCGGCGGCATCCTCGTGGCGCTCGCCGACAAGTTCGCCCTGCCGGTGCATTACATCGGCGTCGGCGAGGGGGTGGACGATCTCGAACCCTTCGAGGCCCGCGATTTCGCGCAGGCGATCGCGGGAATCGCGCAGGAGCGCTGAGGGCATGCCGGCACCGACCCGCGTGGATGAAGCTGCCACGACGCCAATCCGCGCGCCCGGTCGAATCGCCGACGTGATCATCCCGCTCGCCCTCGATACGGCCTACAGCTACGGCGTACCCGCCGGACTGCCGCTTTCGCCCGGCGAGCAGGTCCGCGTGCCTTTCGGGCCGCGTCGCGAGGCGATCGGCGTGGTCTGGGGTCTGCGCGAGGGCGATCCGGGCAATCTCAAACAGGTGATCGAACCCGCCGGCGGGCCGGTCTTTTCGGACAATCTGCGCAGCTTCCTCGACTGGGTGGCGCGCTGGACGCTCGCCCCGCGCGGCTCCGTGCTCGCCATGGCGCTCAAGCGCCCGGACGAGGAGCGCGGCGAAGCGATTCGCGTGGGCGTGCGCCTGGCAGGCCCGCCGCCGAAGCGGATGACGCCGGCGCGCAGCCGCGTCATCGCCGCCGCCGAGGGCGGGCTTCTGCACGCCAAGAGCGATCTCGCCCGCGCGGCGGGCGTCAGCGCCGGGGTGATCGACGGGCTCGTGGATGAGGGCACCCTCGAAACCTGCGCGATGCCGCCGGAAAACCTGTTTCCACCACCCGATCCCGATCACGCGGTGACGCAGCTCGGCCCGGCCCAGGATGCAGCGGCGCGCAGCCTGCGCGAGGCCGTGGCGGCGCATGACAACGGCGCCTTCCTGCTCGAAGGCGTCACCGGCTCGGGCAAAACGGAAGTCTATTTCGAGGCGGTGGCCGAGACGCTGCGCGCAGGCCGGCAGAGCCTGATCCTGGTACCCGAGATCGCGCTCACCGCTCAATTCCTCGATCGTTTCGCGCAGCGCTTCGGGGTGCGTCCGGCGGTCTGGCATTCCGGCGTGACCGGGCGAAAGCGCGAAAAGCTCTATGCCGGGCTCGCCTCGGGGGAGGTGCGCGTCGTCGCGGGCGCCCGCTCGGCCCTGTTCCTGCCCTATGCCGATCTCGGGCTGATCATCGTCGATGAAGAGCACGAAGCCGCCTATAAACAGGAAGACGGGGTGCATTATCATGCCCGGGACATGGCCGTGGTGCGCGGGCGCATCGATGGCTGCCCCGTCGTGCTCGCCTCCGCCACGCCCACGATCGAGACCCGCGTCAACGCCGCGCAGGAACGCTACCGGCATCTCGTCCTGCCCGAACGCTATGGCGGGCGCACGCTGCCGGCGATCACGGCTGTCGATCTGCGCGGGGCGAAGGCGGGCGGCAAAAGCGACAACAAGCCCGAGGGTGACAGCTGGATCTCGCCGCCTCTCGCCGCCGCGATCGAGGAGACCATGGCGCGCGGCGAGCAGGCGCTGATCTTCCTCAACCGGCGCGGCTATGCCCCGCTCACCCTGTGCCGCGCCTGCGGGCATCGCTATGAATGCCCGAATTGCTCGGCCTGGCTCGTCGATCACCGCTTCCGCCGCGCTCTCGTCTGTCACCATTGCGGCCATGTCGCGCGCCGGCCCAGCGCCTGCGAGGCCTGCGGCACGGTGGATGCGCTGGCGGCCTGCGGGCCGGGCGTGGAGCGCATCGCGGAAGAAGTCGCCACGCGCTTTCCGGGCAAGCGCGCCATCACCCTGTCGAGCGATTTCCCGGGCGGCACCGAGCGCATGCGCCGCGAACTGGCCGATATCGCCGAGGGCAAATGCGACATCGTCATCGGCACCCAGCTCGTGGCCAAGGGCCACAACTTTCCCGGCATGACGCTGGTGGGCGTGATCGATGCCGATATCGGGCTCTCCTCGGGGGATCCGCGCGCGGCGGAGCGCACCTTCCAGCTGCTGCAACAGGTGACCGGGCGCGCCGGGCGCGGCGAGAAGGCCGGGCGGGCGCTGGTGCAGACCTATCAGCCCGAGCATCCGGTGATCGCGGCGCTGATCTCCGGCGATGCCGAGCGATTCTACGCGCAGGAGACCGCGAACCGCCGCCTCGCCGGCCTGCCGCCCTTCGGGCGCCTCGCCTCGCTGATCATCTCCTCACGCAAGCGCGAGGAAGCCGAGGCGCATGCCCGTGCGCTTGCCCGCGCGGCCCATGCCATGGATCTGCGCGATCCCCGCCTCACCCTGCTCGGCCCGGCGGAGGCGCCGATCATCCTGATCCGGGGGCGCTACCGCTACCGCCTGCTCCTCAAGAGCGCCCGCGAATTCGACCTCCAGAGCTACATCCGCGACTGGCTCGCGGGCGCCCCCAAGCCGCGCGGCGATATCCGCGTGCAGGTGGATATCGATCCGCAGAGTTTCTTTTGAGCGCCACTCTCAACGCTCGAGACCGACAGCTTTGCGCAGCGTCTCATCAATGCGGCTCTGCCAGCCGGGGCCACCGGCGCGGAAGTGTTCCAGCACTTCCGGGCTGAGCCGGATCGTCGTGCTCACCTTGGTCCTGGCGGCTTTCGGTCGGCCCCGCTGCACCTTTGCCTTCGCGAACTTCTCCTGCCATTCGGGTGCCGACAGGTCCGGTGCGTCGTCATCGAAATCGGGGGGCATAGGCTTTCTGTTCTCGGTCATTGGCCTTCCTCATGCTGATGATCCGGCATGCCTCGCCGCGTGGCGTCCAGACGAGAACGACCATCCGGCCTGCCAGAAACCCAACAGTGATGTAGCGCGCCTCGCCATACGCGAAGCGATCATCCTCCACTGTCAGGTGGTCGCCCTCGAACACCTCGGCGGCGTCGGCCATATCAAGACCACGCTCCTCGAGCGTGGTCAGCCGCTTGGATGCATCGAAGGCAATCTTCATCATTACCGTTACTACAAAAAAGTTGCCGCGTCAATTATTGTAGTAACATTATATGCCTCTCGCGAGAATGCGCAACGGGCTTTCCGCAGGCCCACGGGGCAGGAAGTCCGCATCAGCGAGCCCTTGACGAGGTAACCCTTGCCACCAACCACACAATGGTGGCAAAGCCTCTGTCACTGCTTTATGCGCCCGGGTAACCGCGATGATACCTTCCCTCGACCAGTTTCGCCGCGTCGTGATCAAGGTCGGCTCCGCCCTGCTGGTCGACCGTGCGCGCGGGCGGCTGAATGCGGCCTGGCTGGCATCGCTCGCGGAGGATATCGCCGATCTGCATGCCCGCGGCATCGAGGTTCTGGTCGTCTCCTCCGGCGCGATCGCGCTGGGGCGTACCGTGCTCGACCTGCCCGCCGGCGCCCTGCGTCTGGAGGAGAGCCAGGCGGCGGCGGCGGCGGGACAGATCGCGCTGGCGCGCGTCTGGGCGGAGATGCTCGGCCATCACGACGTGCGCGCGGGGCAGATCCTCGTCACCTTCTCCGATACCGAGGAGCGCCGGCGCTATCTCAATGCGCGCGCGACCATCGCGAAACTTCTGGAACTGCGCGCCGTCCCCGTCGTCAACGAGAATGATACGGTCGCCACCAACGAAATCCGCTACGGCGACAATGACCGCCTCGCCGCCCGCGTCGCGGCGATGATCGGCGCGGATCTGCTGGTGCTCTTCTCCGATGTCGACGGGCTCTACACAGCGCCGCCGGCGCGCGATCCGCAGGCGCAGCACCTGCCGGTGATCGCGCGGATCACCCCCGAGATCGAGGCGATGGCCGGCGGTGCCGCCTCGGAACTCTCGCGTGGTGGCATGCGCACCAAGATCGAGGCCGCCAAGATCGCCACCCAGGCCGGCGCGCATATGGTTATCGCCGACGGGCGCGTGAAGAATCCGCTGGCGCGCATCGCGGAGGGCGCGCGCTGCTCGTGGTTCCTGACCGCCGCCACTCCGACCAGCGCACGCAAGGCCTGGATCGGCGGTAGCCTCGAAACACGCGGCACGCTGCATGTTGATGAAGGCGCGGCGCGGGCCCTGAGCAAGGGCGCGAGCCTGCTCCCGGTCGGGGTAACCCGTGTCGAGGGGGAATTTGCGCGCGGCGACGCTGTCAGGATTTTCGATCCGCAAGGCCGCCTGCTTGGGCGCGGGCTGGTCGCATTCGATCACGGTGATGCTGCGCGCGTGGCCGGGCGGCGCAGCGCCGAGATCGCGGATCTGCTCGGCTATAGCGGGCGCGATACGATGATCCACCGCGACGATCTCGCGCTCGCGGAGAACGACTGATCCCGCCCGACCCGGCACCGGATTGAAATTGGGGCTCACGTTCGCGCCCGATTTCGGTTATACGGGGGGCGCAATCAGACGCAACGAGGTTTCATCATCATGGCGACGGTGCTCGACATCGCCAATCGCAAGGTCACATCCCCGGC
>PXAW01000348.1 GCA_003567055.1 Hyphomicrobiales bacterium | reverse complement strand
AAGGTCCATTGCAGGAAGAACTGCGCCGCGAGCGTGGCCACGGCGAGATAGAACCCCTTGATGCGCAGGCTCGGGAGGCCGAAGATCACGCCGATACCGGCGGCGAAGAAGCCGGAGACGAAGATCCAGACGACGACGTTCACACCGGGGAAGATCGTCATCAGCTTGTAGCAGGCATAGGCTCCCACCCCCATGAAGGCGCCGGTGCCGAGCGAGAGCAGGCCGGTATAGCCGACCAGCATGTTCAGCCCGATCGCCGCGAGCGCGAAGATCAGGAACGGGATCAGCACCGCCTGGAGCATGAAGGTCGAGCCGAAGAAGGCCATGGAATAGGCCAGCAGGATGATCACGACGATGCCGATCCGGTCCTGCTTCAGCGGGAACACCGCCATGTCTGCGGCGTAGTTCGATTTGAATTGCCCGGCCTCACGATAGATCACGGCGCCATTCCCCTCTTGGTCTCGTTATGCGGTGCCCGGACCGGCCCCGGCTGCAAGCGAAGCGTCTCGTTCTTCCTGTGCATGGTCATATTCGTTCGATGATCTTCTCGCCGAACAGCCCCTGCGGACGAAAGACGAGGAAGAGCAGGGCGATCACATAGGCAAACCAGCTCTCGATGCCGCCACCGACCAGCGGCCCCCAGTAGAACTCGGCGATCTTCTCACCGAAGCCGATGATCAGCCCGCCGACGATCGCGCCCGGGATCGAGGTGAAGCCGCCGAGGATCAGCACCGGCAGCGCCTTCAGCGCGATGATCTGGAGGGCGAAGGACACGTCCGAGCGCGCACCCCACATGATCCCCGTGACCAGCGCGACAATCCCGGCGGCGAACCACACGATCACCCAGATCTGGTTGAGCGAGATGCCGACGGAGAGCGCCGCCTTGTGGCTGTCGGCCACTGCGCGCAGGGCCCGTCCGATGCGGGTCTTCGAGAAGAAGATGCCGAGCGTTGCGATCATGATCACCGCGATCACCGCGGCAGCCACGTCGATATGCTGCACGGCGACGAAGCCACCGGCCACGTCGAAGGTGGTGCGGCCTTCCGGCAGCATCAGCTCGGACGTGATCATCTGCTTGGGCTCGCCGCCGAAGATCAGCTCGCCGAATCCGATCAGGAAATAGGTGATGCCGAAGGTGGCCATGAACAGGATGATGTCGGGCTGGTTCACCAATGGTCGCAGCACCACCCGCTCCACCGTGAAGGCGAGCAGGAACATCACCCCGACCGCCAGCACCAGCGCGAGGATCGCCGGCACGCCCATGGCGTAGAAACCCACCAGCGTCAGCGCGGCGAACACCACCATGATGCCCTGGGCGAAGTTGAACACGCCCGAGGCCTTGAAGATCAGGACGAAGCCGAGCGCGATCAGCGCATAGAGGATCCCGGAGACGAAGCCTTCCCACAGAACCTGGAGAAGCAGGTCCGGTGCCTCGCCCATGAAGAGGAAGGGTTCGATGAAGATCTGGTGCAGGAGGTTCATGAGCGTTGTCTCGCGGCTTTGCTTCTGGCTCGAGGCGTCAATGCGGCACGCCGAGATAGGCGTCGATGACCTTCTGGTCGCGTTTCACCTCATGCGGCGTCCCGTCCGCGATCTTGCGACCGTATTCGAGCACGACGACGCGGTCGGACAGATCCATGACCACGCCCATATCGTGTTCGATCAGGGCGATGGTGGTGCCGAAATGGTTGTTCACGTCGAGGATGAAGCGGCTCATATCCTCCTTCTCCTCGAGGTTCATGCCCGCCATGGGCTCGTCGAGGAGCAGCAGATCCGGCTCCATGGCCAGCGCCCGGCCCAGCTCCACGCGCTTCTGCAACCCGTAGGGCAGCTTGCCGACGGGCGTCTTGCGGATCGCCTGGATCTGCAGGAAGTCGATGATGTCCTCGACCACACGGCGATGCTCGACCTCCTCGCGCATGGCCGGGCCGAAGCGCAGGATCTGCCAGAACAGGTTCGCCTTCATCTTCAGCGAACGCCCGGCCATGATGTTGTCGAGCGTCGACATGCCCTTGAAGAGCGCCACGTTCTGGAAGGTGCGTGCGATGCCCCCGGCTGCGGCCTCGAAGGGGCGCATCTTGCGCCGGGTCTCGCCCCGGAACGTGATCTTGCCCTCGGTGGGATGGTAGAACCCGTTGATGCAGTTGAGCATCGAGGTCTTGCCGGCCCCGTTGGGCCCGATGATCGCCCGGATCTCGCCCTTGCGGATATCGAAGGAGACGTCGGTCAGCGCCTTCACGCCGCCGAAACCGAGCGAGACATTGTCGACGGCGAGCAGCACTTCCTCGAAAAGGCGCGGCGGTGCAGGCTCCGCCGCCGGCGGCTCGAAAGCCTTCGCGCCCTGCGGTTCGACGGTTTCGCCGACAGTCTTCTCGGCGGTCTTTTCTGCAATCTCGGCGCTGGTCGGATCGACGCTCATGCGGCCTTCTCCATGGCGGCGGCTTCGGCTGTGACGGGGTGGATCGGCATGTCGCGGATCTTCACCCGCGCGGCGATGACGCCCTTGCGCCCGTCCTCGAAGGTCACTTCGGTGCGGATATCGGCCTCGCCCGAGCCGTCATAGAGGGCCGTGACGAGAGGTTCATAGCGCTCGGCGATGAAGCCGCGCCGCACTTTCTGCGTGCGCGTCAGCTCGCCGTCATCGGCATCGAGTTCCTTATGCAGGATGAGGAAGCGCTTGACCTGGGCCCCGCCCATGCGCGGCTCGGCGGCGAGCGAGCGGTTCACCTCGTCCACATGCGCGGCGATCATCTCGTAGACACGCGGATTCTGCGCCAGCTCCTGATAGGAGGCGTAGATCACGTTGTTGCGCTCCGCCCAGTTGCCCACGGCGGTGAGGTCGATATTGATGAAGCAGGTGACGAAGTCGCGCTCGTGCCCGTAAGCGACGACTTCCTTGATATTGGGATAGAATTTCAGCTTGTTCTCGACGTATTTCGGCGGGAACAGCGAGCCGTCATTGAGCTTGCCGACATCCTTGGCGCGGTCGATGATGCGCAGGTGGCCGGTCTGCGGATCGAAGAAACCGGCATCCCCCGAGCGCACATAGCCGTCCGCCGTCTTGGTCTCGGCGGTCTTGTCCGGGTCCTTGTAATAGCCCAGGAACACGCCCGGCGAGCGAAACAGCACCTCGCCGTTTTCGTCGATCCTGATCTCGACCCCCGGTGCCGGGCGTCCGACCGTATCGGCATGGATCTCGCCGTCGGGCTGCATGGTGACATAGACCGAAGCCTCGGTCTGGCCGTAGAGCTGCTTCAGATTGACCCCGATGGAGCGGTAGAAGCTGAAGATCTCCGGCCCGATCGCTTCGCCCGCCGTATAGCCCACCTTGGTCTTGTCGAGGCCGAAGCGGTTGCGCAGGGGCGAATAGACCAGGAAATCGCCGATCGCATAGACGAAGCGATCCCATGGATTGACGCTTTCCTTGTTGAGGATGCGCTCGCCGACCTTGCCGGCATGGTCGATGAAATACTTGAACATCGCCCGCTTGACGCGGCTGGCATCCTCCATCCGCACCATGGTGAGGGTGAGCATGTTCTCGAACACGCGCGGCGGCGCGAAGGCGTAGGTGGTGCCGATCTCGCGGCGATCCTCCGCGATCGTCTCCGGGCTTTCCGGGCAATTCACGCAAAGCCCGGCGAGGATCGCCTGGGCATAGGAGAAGATGTGGTCGCCCACCCAGGCCAGCGGCAGATAGGCGATGATCTCGTCCTGGTCGTTGAGATTGTCGAAATCGCAGCCGATCTTCGCTGCGGCGATGACGTTGTCGAAGCTCAGCATCACGCCCTTGGGGCGCCCCGTCGTGCCGGACGTGTAGAGGATGATGGCGAGATCCTCGCCCTTGCCCGCCGCGAGCGACTCTCCGAGCAAGGCCTCGGATTTCGCATCCTCCGCGAGCGTCTTGCGCCCGTCCTCGATGAAGGCGGAGAGCGCCTGCATGCGCGAATGGTCGTAATCGCGCAGGCCGCGCTCCTCGTCATAGAGCAGATAGGTCAGCGTCGGCACCTGTTCGGCGATGGAGAGGACCTTGTCGACCTGCTCCTGGTCTTCGACCACGGCGAGCTTCACCTCGGCATGACCGAGCACGAAGGCCATTTCCTCGGCGACGCTGTCGGAATAGACCGGGATCGGCACCACGCCGATCCATTGCGCGGCGGCGATGGCCCAGTAGAGGCGCGGGCGGTTGTTGCCGATGATGGCGATCCTGTCGCCGCGCTCCAGGCCGAGCCTGTGCAGGCCGATGGCCATGGCCCGCACGGTCTCGTGCATCTCGCCCCAGTTCCAGGATTGCCAGATCCCGAGATCCTTGTGGCGAAAAGCCACCCGGTCCGGGCGCAGGCGTGCATTCCGCGCGATCAGTTTCGGAAACGTGTCCTCGCGCGCGACGTCGACCGTCGTCACGGGCATCTCCCTCCTCGGTGCCGGCGGATCATGAAGACCACGCGCGACTTTGCGTTCCTCTCCGGACGGTGCGGTTTTCCCGCTTT
>PXAW01000411.1 GCA_003567055.1 Hyphomicrobiales bacterium | reverse complement strand
GACGCACCGGTCTGCCCAAGCCGACCATCTCGCGCCTGACCCATACGCTGCTCGAGCTGAACTACCTGCGCATCGTCAAGGACCGGGACAAGTATCAGCTCGGCCCCGCCGTGCTGGCGCTGGGGATGTCCTTTTTCCGCTCGAATTCCTTCGCCCAGATCGCGCGCCCCTTCCTCCAGGAACTCGCCAACGCGACACAGGCGCATGTGGCGCTCGGGATTCGCGAGGGGCTCAACAGCGTCTATATGCAATTGTGGCGCGGGCGCGGGCAGAGCATCACCATCTCGCGCGAGATCGGGTTTCATCTGCCGCTGGCGAAATCCGCCATGGGGCTCGCCATGGTCGCCGCACTTGATGCCGACGAGCGGCCCGGCGTGATCGTGGGTCTTCAGGCGCAGGTCGGTGATGACTGGCCGCGCCTCGAGGCGGAGATCGAACGCGGGCGTCGCGAAATCGAGCAGACCGGTTTCTGCATTGCACTCGGCGCCTGGAACCGCGAGATCAACGCCGTCGCCGCGCCGCTGGTCGCCCCCGAGACGGGCTCGCTCTACGTCGTCAACGTCTCCGGCCCCGCCTTCATCCTCACCGAGCAGATGCTGCGCGAGGAAACCGGCCCCAGACTGCGCGCGACGATCGAACGTATGCGCGAGACCGGCGCCGTGGAATGGCCACCCGTGTTCGGGCGCCCGCGCAGCATCTATTGAGCGCGGGCGCTGGTTGCGCCACTCAGATCACGCCCTTGTTCTTCAGGGCTTCGCCGATCTCGTCGAGAATGGCCGGATCGTCGATGGTGGCGGGGGGCGTCCATTCTTCGCGATCGGCGATCTTCTTCATGGTGGCGCGCAGGATCTTGCCCGAACGCGTCTTGGGCAGGCGCGGCACGGTGACGGCGAGCTTGAAGGCGGCGACGGGGCCGATCTTCTCGCGGACCAGCCCGACGAGCTCCTTCTCGATCGTCTCGACGGGCTCCATGATGCCGGATTTGAGCACCACGAAGCCGCAGGGCACCTCGCCCTTGAGCGCATCCTTGACCCCGATCACGGCGCATTCCGCAACGGCGGGATGGGCGGCGAGCACTTCCTCCATGCCGCCCGTCGAGAGGCGGTGGCCGGCGACGTTGATGATGTCGTCGGTGCGGCCCATGATGAAAATATAGCCGTCCTCGTCCTTGAAGCCCGCATCCGAGCTCGAATAATAGCCCGGATAGGCTGCGAGATAGCTCTCATGGAAGCGCTCGGGCGCGTGCCACAGGGTCGGCAAGGCGCCGGGCGGCAGGGGCAGGCGGATGACGACGGCGCCCATTTCGTTCGGCCCGACTTCCTTGCCGCCCTCGTCGAGAATGCGCACATCGTAGCCCGGCATCGGCACCGAGGGTGAGCCGTGCTTGACCGGCAGCATGCCGATCCCGACCGGGTTGCCGACGATGGGCCAGCCGGTCTCCGTCTGCCACCAGTGATCGATCACCGGCACGCCGAGAATCCGCTCGGCCCATTGCACCGTATCCGGATCGGCGCGCTCGCCGGCGAGGAAGAGCGTGCGGAAATGCGACAGATCGTAATCGGCAAGCAGCTTCGCCTGCGGATCCTCCTTCTTGATGGCGCGGAAGGCGGTGGGGGCGGTGAACAGCGAGACCACCCCGTGCTCGGCGATCACCCGCCAGAAGGCGCCGGCATCGGGCGTGCCGACGGGCTTGCCTTCATAGATGATGCTGGCGCAGCCATGCAGCAGCGGCGCGTAGACGATATAGGAATGGCCGACCACCCAGCCGACATCGGAGGCCGCCCAGAACACCTCGCCGGGCTTGATGCCGTAATGGTTCTCCATGGTCCAGGCCAGCGCCACCATATGCCCGCCATTGTCGCGCACGACGCCCTTGGGCTTGCCGGTAGTGCCTGACGTATAGAGCACGTAGAGCGGATCGGTGGCGGCGACGGGGACGCAATCGGCGGCGCGACCCGCCGCTTTCGCGCCGGCCACGGCTTCCTGCCAGTCGTGATCCCAGGGTTTGTCCAGCGTGGCCTCCCCCTCGGGGCGCTGGAAGACGAGGCAGGCTTCCGGCTTGCTCGTCGCGAGTTCGATGGCGCCGTCGAGCAGCGGCTTGTAGCTGACGACGCGGCCGGGCTCGAGCCCGCAGGAGGCGGCGAGGATCGCCTTGGGATGGGCATCATTGATGCGGGTGGCGAGCTCCTTCGCGGCAAAGCCACCGAAAACCACGGAATGGATCGCGCCGATGCGTGCGCAGGCCAGCATCGCCATCACGGCTTCCGGAATCATCGGCATGTAGATGATCACCCGGTCGCCCTTCTCGACGCCCAGATCCTGCAACACGGCGGCCAGCGCGGCCACCTCGTCGCGCAATTCGCGATAGGTGATGGCGCGTTTGGCGCCGGTCATCGGGCTGTCATAGATCAGCGCCGGCTGGTCCCCGCGCGTCGCGACGTGACGATCGACCGCGTTGTGGCAGGTATTGCAGGTCGCGCCCTCGAACCAGCGGCCATAGGCGCCGGCCTTCGCATCGAAGACATGCTCCGGCGGCTGGTACCAGTCGATCGCCTGCGCGGCCTGCGCCCAGAACGCCTCCGGATCCTCCTGCCAGCTTTTGTAGAGCTTCGCATAGGCGCTTTGGTCGATTCCGGACATCGGTTCCATCCCTTCGATCTCGACGCGGTTACGGGCATGCGTCTGGTTTTCGGCATGGTGACGAGAACGGGCGGCGCTGACAAGCCGGCCAAAAGTTTGAATCGGGCCCTGCCAGGATCTGGCCGCGGGTGCCAATATCCGCCGCAAACCGTCCAGGTCGATCCGCAGCCGCGGCTGAATTGCCGAATTTAAGGGCGAAATGGCGCTCTTTTGCGCTTTTCATTGGACTACGATGCGACTAAATCGATTGCATTGCAGAAATCGGAGTTATCTGGATGTATTCAATCGTTTTGAATGTCCGTACAAATTATCATGACAAGTCATTTGACGAATCAAACACGTTCTTGGGCTTTAACAAGACTCAATTTACAAGTTTGAAAACTGACAAAATGAAAGATCTTCATGAAAAAAGAATTATAAACGACAATGATTTTTCCGGAAATTTGGTGGGTTCTGTTGCAATTTCATCTGATTCCGCGTCATCGTGTCTGGCATCTTTGCCGCAGGCCGGGTTCTTTTCTGTGTTTCCGGGGGATGTCTGCCCCAGCCCGGTGAAGCAGAGCCCGGAAACCGATCCGGTCAGCCGCGAGTTCCGCCGTGTTTCCTGTAGCCAGAGTGTGCGCGAGCTCATCCATGAAAGGGCGCAGATCCAGGACATGCTGATCATGGATTCGGCCGATCCGTGGGCCGATATCCAGCGCCGCACCGCTCTGCTCGATCCCGGGTTTCGCGAGGTTCTGCAGCGACACATGGCCCGTGCGGCGGCGCTGCTGGAGCGGATCGAGCGTGATTGCCAGGATGTCCTCTCGCCGGAAGAGCTGGCGGAATGCGGACGCTTGCGGGGCGCCTTCGAACGGATGCGCGGCTATGTCGGTGCCGATCTCATCACGACCGGCGGCGAACTGGTCGAAGCGAGCTACCAGCGGCTGATTGGGGCGATGCGCGATGTGGCGTCGGGCGCGCGCGATATGCTCGGGGCGGTGATTACCGGTCTTGGCGCCTCGGCGGTGTTTCTCATGAACCTGCTGCGCAGTCAGTTCGCTCATTGAATAACGATAATTTATAGCCAATCCTGGATTGACATTATGTGCGAATTAGTTAATAATCATGGTTAACGATTTTGTTCGAAGCCATTTTCAGTCCGTGATTTTTTGTGAGGTTTCAATCATGACTATCGGAGCGATCAGCAACAAGCCCTTCTCGTCCGGAAGCGAGTCTCCCGTCGCGAAGGATCAGGAGTTCAGCCGCGATCTCGTTAAAGCGGCTGCGCGGGAAGAAGCGCGTATCGCATCCTTGCCCGATCTCGAGGGAATGGACGATATGCCGACTTTTTGCACCAACGCCTTTAATCGTCTCGTCAGAGATGTGAACGAGCTTTTCGACCTTCTTGCACGCAACGATCCGTCTCTGGAGGCAAAGCTCGATGATCTCGACCTGCGCATCAACATGCTGATCAGTTTCTGCAGTGATTTCCTGCCTCAATCAGCGATGAATGATTTGCGCGGAATGCGGGATCTCATCGATTCCATGCGCGGCGCGCTCGGCTTCGATGCGGATCAATCGCAGTCCATCACGTTGCCGCAGATCAATTGGGGGCACGTCTGGGCGATTGGCGACATGATGTTGGAAACCCTCTCGAGGCTTGCGCCGCTTTTTGGTGGCGGACCCGCGAACCGACCGGCATTCTGAATACCCGCATTGCATTTTCCCTCATCACCATCATCGCGCCGTCCCCGAGGGGAGGGCGCGTATCCATGTATTTCGAACTGAATTTGAAGGATTGATTTTCTCATGACGACGATTGCTGCGAATCCGGCCATGCCGAATGCCGGACTGCGCGAAGGCAAGCCCGATTCCGATAACG
>PXAW01000249.1 GCA_003567055.1 Hyphomicrobiales bacterium | reverse complement strand
CGAGTTGTGTGACGGCCGCATTCGAATCGGTGAACCCAAAAGCTGCCAATCTTCTTCCGGCCCCGAAGGTGACGGACGGCGACGCGCCCCACTTCAGTCATTCGTCGCCCGGTTTGTACGCCCTGTAAGCGGTAAGTCCGCTTCCTTCGATTTGAGCCGAAACGTATCCGCAATAAGTGGCCCCATACACAAATGATAACGAAATTCCGATATTGCCATTCTCTTGGAGTTGGCGCTCGTGAACCCACATTACGCTTGTGAAAAAAGCGTCAATGCGGCCCCCGATCCATACCTCGATGCCTACACCAGCAACGTTTAGATTTTAAAATCCTACGCTTATTGGTGCCGAGGCCTACGTTGATCCACAGGGCCGAGCACATGACGCTGATCCACGTCTCACAACAACTTCGCGCCGAAATTGCGGGCCGGGTCGAGTTCCATCGGCAGCCTGCCGGTCGGCGCGGCGGCGGGGCCGGCCTGGCGGGCGAGGAAGCGGCCCGAGCCCGGCTCGACGGCGAGCTTGCCGTCTTCGACGAGGGGTTTGCCACGCAGAAAGACACGCTCGGGCCAGCCGGTGACCTCCATCCCCGCATAGGGGGTGTAGCCCGTCCGGTCGAGCACCAGATCATCTGATAGCGTGACGCGCTTTTTCGGATCCCAGATCACCAGATCGGCATCCATGCCCACCGCGAGATCGCCTTTATTGGGCAGGTTGTAATGCGCCGCCGGCTGCGTCGCGGTCAGCGCCACGAAGCGTGACAGGCCGAGCCTTCCCTTCGAGACCATCGCATCGAACAGAAGCGGCATGCGCAATTGCAGGCCAGGCACGCCGTTGGCGATCTGCTTGAAATTGACGTCCCGCCCCGCCAGGAACTTGCCGGTCTCGTCCGGGGCATAGGGCGCGTGGTCGGAGGAGATCGTCAGGAGATCGCCCAGTTCGAGCGCTCGCCACAGGGCTTCCTGGTCCTCGGCTTCGCGCGGCGGCGGCGAGAACATCCATTTGGCGCCCTCCAGCCCCGGCTTGTCGAGCGCTTGCCTAGTGAAGAAGAGATATTGCGGGCAGGTCTCGGCGAAGACCTTGATCCCCTCCCCGCGCGCCCGGCGGATCACGGCGGCGCCCTCGCGGGTGGAGACGTGGAAGATCATCACCGGCTGGTCGAGCAAAGCCGACATCGCGATCAGCCGCTCGAATGCCTCCGGCTCGCTGGCGCGGGGATGGCTGATCGCGTGGTATTTCGGCGCGGTATAGCCGCGCTCGACGAGGCGCTTGGCCATCCAGGCGATCATGCCGTGATTCTCGGCATGAACGCAGATCATCGCCCCGTGCTCGCGCGCCACCGCCATCAGATCGAGCATCTGCTCGTCATGCAGGCGGATGGCGTCGTAGGTCATGAAGGCCTTGATCGAGGCATGCCCCTCGGCGATCAGCGCCGGCAGATCCTGCTTCAGGGTCTTCTCCGTCGGATCGGAGACGATCAGGTGATAATTGTAGTCGATCACCGCGCCCTTGCGCGCCAGCGTGGCGTAGTCATCGACCACCTGGCGCATGTCCTTGCCGACATGCTGGGCGGCGAAGGCGATCACGCTGGTGGTGCCGCCATGGGCGGCGGAGGTCGTGGCGCTTTCCCAGGTATCGGCATTCATCACGCCGCCGCCGGAGAGCTGCTCGATATGGGCGTGGCTGTCGACACCGCCGGGCGTGACGATGCGCCCGCTTGCGTCGATCTCGCGCTTGCCGGCGCCGAGCCCGTGGCCGATCGCGGCGATGCGCTCACCCGAGACGGCGAGATCGGCCTCGACACTGCCGGTCGAGCCGGCGAGAAGCGCGTTGCGGATGACGAGATCGTAGGCAGTGTCCGGCATGGTGCATAAATCCCTTGTGCTTTTGTCCGACTGGACAATTTTCGCCCGCAGGTTTCAACTCCCGACAAGAGGAAAAGCAGATGAGCCGCCGCGCACGCATTCTCGTCATCAACCCCAATTCGAACGAGGCCGTCACCGACGGGCTCGCCCGGGCGCTTGAGCCGCTGGCCTTCGCTGACGGCCCGGAAATCGTCTGCACCACCCTGCGCGAGGGGCCTTTCGGCATCGAGAGCCAGAAGGATGCCGAGAGCGTGACGCTGCCGCTGGCGCGCCTCGTCGCGGATGATCCGGCGGATGCCTTCATCATCGCCTGCTATTCCGATCCCGGCCTGCATGTCTGCCGCGAGGCGACCCCGCGCCCGGTCTTCGGCATCGCCGAATGCGGCGTGCTCACCGCCCTGTCGCGCGCCGACCGGTTCGGCGTGATCGCCATCAAGGCCGGCTCGATCCGCCGGCATCTGCGCTATCTGCGCCAGATGGGGCTGATGGAGCGGCTCGCGGGCGAGCGTCCGCTGGAAATGTCGGTGGCCGAGACCGCTTCCGGCGAGGGTACGCTCGCGCGGATGATCACTGTCGGCCGCGAATTGCGCGATCTCGACGGCGCCGAGGCGCTGGTCATGGGCTGCGCCGGCATGGCGCGCCACCGCAAGGCGCTGGAAGACGAACTCGGCGTGCCCGTGATCGACCCCACCCAGGCCGCCGTCACCATGGCGATCGGCGCGGTACAGGTCGCGCGGATGGATTGAAACACGGCTTGTCGCGGATCGAACCGGGCAGGTCAGGCGTCGGAGCGCGACGCCTCCCGCAAGGCTTTCCCTCCGGGCCGCGCGGTCGAGGCGGTCGCGCTCCGCTCCCTTGCGGGGGGATTCAGCGGTGCCTTGTCAGGCTATGGGGCCTGATATCCACCCATAGTCTTCGCGTTGGCTTGCCGCACTTGTATGCCCATTCATGCTTGATAAAGCTTAATGCCTGCGCGACCCGCTTCTCAGCGAGAGTTTCGCTGCACGCCAGGAACACAAGATCGAGCCCTTTGTATTTCTCGCCATTGTTCGCCTTGCCAAAACGCCTGCCGAAACGTTTCATGTCCAGATCCACCGCGAGCAGAACGGCCTGGTTCAGCAGAGCTTGAGCTACGACCTCAGCATCCGGGGCGCCGGGCTCGCATACCTCGGAATGCCTGATCACCCGGTGGTTCTCGTCAAGAAAAGGTCTTGCCGCGAGCACGGGCGTACTCTCGTCCAGCAATATGGACATCGGCGCGGTTCTGCGCGTCACGCTGCCTCTTCAAATGCGATTGCCGCTCGAATATCGGCTTCCGTCAAGCTGGGATATTGCAGCCCGATCTCTTCGACAGAATAACCCGCGTCATTGAAGTCCTTCACCGCGCGCACGGGAATACGCGTACCCGCAAGAACCGGCTGATTCTGCGCCACGCTGCGCTTGCGCGCGACTCTCCCGTAATGATCCGGGTCTCTGCGACGCAACGCGCCAACGGCCTCTTCCATCTCACCGGTGACGATACGCAGCGGTATTTCGAGAATCGCCTGACCGGAAACGGCATCTTCCCGGCGACTGGCTTCGTCGTTCTCAAAGACGATACGCTTGCCGAGGACGAAAAGCGTGGTCGACGCCCAGAGGTCTTCCCCCAAATGATTGAGGCGCTTCTTGACATCGCGCAGATGCGATAAAGGTACACCCACCTTGTTACGCAAGGCGCCCAAAACCTTGAGCGAGACGAGGTCCCGGAAGCTGTAGAGGCGCTGCGAAATCCCGGCATCGGACAAGTCGATACTCGGCACGAAGAACCCGTCCCGCGCCCAGTAGCGCATCTGCCGCTTCGACACGCCGGTCAGACGGGCGACCTGATCCTCGGTAAAGGCGCACCTGACCACACCCGGCAATGCCATCGAAATCTGCCTCCATCATGCGAAGAAAGCGCGGTGCCGCCCACTCCGAATCTACCTTCAAGCAAGATAGTGTGCGAAGAACATAGCACGATCAAGTTGTAAATCAGCGCGGAAAATTGACTACTTCAGCGTGTTCCGGATCTGCCAGCAGCCGACGCCGAACTCAATAAAACGCCACCCGCAGGCGCGGCTCGAGTTGGGCCAAATGATCGAAGTCCCCGAGATTGCGGGTTACCAGCAGGCAGCCCAGGCGCACGGCCTGCGCTGCGAGCACCGCGTCGCTTTGAGACTTGCGCCGGCTTTCCCGATCGTGACCGAGGAGCCGCGCCATGCATCCGGCAAGGATGTTGCCGCGCACGACGTCTTCCGCCGTGAGATCAAAGATCCGGTGATCCGCGACGGCTGCCAGCAGATCCCGGATCGCGGCGATTGCATCGCTGGTCCCCGGATGTTTCGGGTCGAGCCTGCCGATCAGGAAACTCAATTCGCCGATCACCACCGGTGAATGCATGATCGTGCGCGCCGTTATGCGCTCCTCGATGACCTCAGGCAGCTTTCCCTGCAATTGATCGATGAAAATGCAGGTATCGAGCATGATCCGCTCGCCCGGTACGTCGCTCTCTGCAAAGCGATCCAGCTCCTCCGGAGGGCGAGCGGTGAGTATCGTGATGTGGCGTGCGGCGCGGCAGCGGCGGATGATCCTGTCGATATCCATCCAGTTCAGAGTTCCATCCAGT
>PXAW01000401.1 GCA_003567055.1 Hyphomicrobiales bacterium | reverse complement strand
GGATCAAAGATCATATTGTCGTGGCGGAAATCCCCATGCACCAGCGAGACCATCCCGTCATCCGCCGGCTGATTCGTCTCGAGCCAGGCGATCAGCGCGTCCATATCGGGAATCACTGCTGTCTCCGAGGCGCGGTATTGCTGGCCCCAGCGCCCGATCTGGCGCTCGTAATAGCTGCCCGGCCTGCCGAAATCGGACAATCCCACCTGCCCCGGATCGACATCGTGCAATGCGGCGAGCGCCGCATTCATGGCGTCATAGAGCGCAACCCGCTCCCCGCGATCACAATCGGGCAGCAGCGCCTCCCAGAAGATCCGGCCCTCCAGATAATCCATCACGAAGAAGACGGAGCCGATCACGCTCTCGTCCTCGCACAGGTGATGCATGCGCGGGACCGGAACCGGCGTGTCGGCCAGGGCCTTCATCACGCGATATTCGCGATCCACCGCATGCGCCGATTTCAGAAGCTGCCCCGGCGGTTTGCGGCGCAGCACGTAGCGGCCCGTATCGGTGGTGAGCAGAAAGGTCGGATTGGATTGCCCGCCGGCGAATTTCTCGGCCTTCTGCAAAAGCCCGAAGCCGGGGATCTGCCCGGCGAGATACGCGCCGAGACTGTCTGTATCGAGGCTGGCAATGCTTGTCGTCACGGTGTCGCTCGCATCCGGTGGCTCGTCTTCTCATAGTCTAGCGCAGCCACGCGCCGCATTCGCGCGGAATCACCGCGAACCGGATGGGCAAAATTGAAGGCGCCGCCACGGGCGCCGCTTCGCGCCTGCGGCTCAATACAAACCGCTGGCACCGATGGAACTGCCGGGCGCATCCTCGGCGACACCCCAATCGTCGCGCGGCCCGACATCGTCCCACGGATTCCATTCGTTCGAAGCAGGAGGCGGCGCATTGAAGCCGGGTTCACCCGCATTGCCGTCGAACTGGCTGATGCTGTCGAAGCCCCAATCCGCATCCAGCCCGGTCCCGGCCAGATTCGACGGCGGCGCCGTGCCCGGCTTGAAGGCTTCGAGGATGGTGCCCGGCGCGCCCTGCCCGCTGCGGGTTCCGTCCCCCGCATTGACATGCACCAGCTTGACACCGGGCGGCACGCGGAACGGCGTGGCCGGCTCGTCTTCGAGCGCCATTGCCATGAAGTCGCGGAAGATCGGCGCGGCATAGGTGCCTGCGGCCACCCGGCGGCCCAGCGAACGCGGCTGATCGAAGCCGATATAGACACCGACCGCGAGATCCGGCGAAAACCCGACGAACCAGACGTCGCGGGCATCGTTCGTCGTGCCCGTCTTGCCGGCGAGCGGCTTGCCGACGGCCTGTACGGTGCGGGCCGTACCGCGCTGGACGACACCTTCGAGCATCGAGGTCATCTGGAAGGCGGAATGGGGATCGATCACCTGCTCGCGCTCGTCGATCAGCATCGGCTCGTTCTGCCCCGACCAGCCATCCGCGACGCAGCCGTGGCATTCGCGCCGGTCGTGCCGGAAGATGGTCTGGCCGGTACGGTCCTGAATGCGGTCGACCAGGGTGGGGCGGATGCGCTTGCCGCCATTGACGAGCATCGCATAGGCCGCCGTCATCCGCATCACCGTGGTCTCGCCCGCGCCCAGCGACATCGAGAGCAGCGGTGCCATGTCGTCATAGATGCCGAAGCGGCGCGAATATTCCGCGATCATCGGCATGCCGATATTCTGCGCCAGGCGCACCGTCATCAGGTTCTTGGAGAACTCGATCCCGTAGCGCAATGTGCGCGGGCCGGCGAAGCTGTTGTCGTAATTGGTCGGCGACCATGGCTCCGAACCCGGATTGTGGATCGTGATCGGCCCGTCGAGCACGATGGTCGAGGGGGTGTAGCCATTGTCCAGCGCAGCGGCATAGACGAAGGGCTTGTAGGCCGAGCCCGGCTGGCGGCGGGCCTGGGTGGCGCGGTTGAACTGGCTCTGATCGAAGGAGAAACCGCCGACGATCGCATGCACGCGCCCGCTATGCGGATCCATGGCCACGAGCCCGCCGGAGACCTCGGGAACCTGACGCAAGCGGAATTCACGATCCCCCGATAACGGCTCGACATAGATCACGTCACCGGGATCGAGCGCCTGCGCGACCGGGCGGTTGGTCCATTCCACACCGGCGGCGCGAATCACGCCGGTCTCGCGCTGCTCCTCGATCCGGCCACCGGACAGGCGCCCCGGCTGCAGACCGATGCGCGCCACTCCGTCGGCAATCTCCAGCACAACGGCGAGCCGCCACGGATCGACATCGCCGAGCGCGCGAATGCCGGCGAGCTGCTCGCCCCATTCCCCCGCGTTCAGATCGATCTGCTCCTGCGCCCCGCGCCAGCCGCCACGGCTCTCGTCATAGCGCACGAGACCGTCGACGAGCGCCTTTCGGGCCATGGCCTGCATGCGCGGATCGAGGGTGGAGCGGACCGAGAGACCGCCATCGTAGAGCTTTTCGGGGCCGTAGAAATTGGTGATCTCACGCCGCACTTCCTCGACGAAATAGCCGGCGGCGAGGGTGTTGGGCGACACGTTGCGCGGATTGACCGCCAGCGGCTCGGCCTTGGCCTCCCCGGCCTCCTCTTCGGTGATGAAACCGTTATCGACCATCCGATCGAGCACCCAGTTGCGGCGCCCGATCGCCTGCGCTTCGCGGCGGAAGGGGTGATAATTGTTGGGCGCCTTGGGCAGGGCGGCGAGATAGGCCATCTCGGCGAGGGTGAGTTCGTGCACGGATTTGCCGAAATAATCCAGCGCAGCGGCGGCGACGCCGTGCAGATTGCGCCCCGGCGTCAGCGTGCCGAGGAAGATCTCGTTGAGATAGAGTTCGAGGATCTCGTCCTTGCTGAAGGCGGATTCGATGCGGAAGGCGACGAGCGCTTCGCGGATCTTGCGGTCGAAGGTCTGCTCGGCCGACAGCAGAAAGTTCTTGGCCACCTGCTGGGTGATGGTCGAGGCGCCCTGCTGGATGCGTCCGCCACTGGCGAGATTGGCCACCGCCGCGCGCACGATGCCTTCCGGATCGACGCCGTTGTGACGATAGAAATTCTTGTCTTCCGCCGAGAGGAAGGCGGCCTTCAGCATGTCCGGAATCGCCCCGATCGGCAGATAGAGTCGCCGCTCGTTCGCGTATTCGGCCACGAGGCTGCCATCGGCGGCATGGACGCGGCTCATGACCGGCGGCTCGTATTCGGCGAGCTGCTGATGATCGGGCAGATCCTGCGAAAAATGCATGAAAGCCACGGCGGCCACGGCCGAGCCGATCAGGAAAAGCATGAACCCGGCGCTGAACAGAATGCCGAAAAATCTCAATATGAGCCGCATGATCACGTGATCAGCCCCTTTGCCGTCTCTTCAAGGTCGCGCACCCGCGAATCCGGATCCGCCGAACGCGCGAACCGGATTCTAACGCATCGCGGCGCCCGGGTGAAACCGCCCGGCAACGCCGGCGCCTGATACACACAACGCATCTATGGTGAAACTGGGGCGAGGCCCCGATTCGCGAAACGTACGGTGAAATACGTGCCGATCGCCTCGGCCATGGATTGCGTGGTCTTGTCGCGCCATTCCTTCGAGCGCAACAGCGCGATGTCGCGCCGGCTCGAGAGATAGCCGAGTTCGACGAGAACGGACGGCACGTCCGGTGCGCGCAGGACCCTGAAACCCGCCTGCCGCAACGGATTGCGGTTGAGCCGCGCGACACTTTCCATCTCCTCGACGAGATAGCGCGCGAAGCCGTGGGAGAAGCCCCGCGTCTCGCGACGGGTGAGGTCCATCAGGATGTCGCCGACCCCGGTATCGATACGCTCTTCCTCGACGCCGGCTGCTGCATCGGCGCGGTTCTCGCGCTCGGCCAGACGTGCCGATTCGGCATCCGATGCCTGCTCCGAGCCGGTATAGACGGTCAGCCCGCTGACCTGCGGCGCCGACGAAATCGAATCAGCATGGATCGAGATGAACAGATCCGCCCGGGCCTCGCGGGCGATGCGTACGCGATCGGCGAGCGAGACGAAGACATCCTCGTCGCGCGTCATGATCACCTGGTAGCGCCCGCTCTCCTCGAGCCGCTCGCGCAGGCGCAGGCCGAATGCGAGGACGAGGTCCTTCTCGAGCACTCCGCCGGGGGCGACGGCGCCGGGATCCACACCGCCATGGCCGGGATCGATGACGATCACGGGGCGATCATCCAGTTCGCTGATCTGCGCCGCGATGGCGCCGTTGCGCGCGGCGGTTTCCGCCAGATCCTGCGAATCACGCGCAACCGCCTGCGTGAAGCCTTCCGGATCCACGGGGGTGAGGGTGATCGTGAAGAAATGCGCCCCGTCCGACTCCCGCTCGCGCGAGGAAAGCGAGGTCGCCAAGGCAGGCCCGGCGAGATCGATCACGACACGCGAGCGCTCCCGGGCAAAAAGCCCATAACGAAAATGTGATATCAGCCCGGCAGCGCGCGCCTGATCGGCAGGCAGCTGAAAATTCACGCGTGGCAGATCGATGATGACGCGCTCCGGCGAG
>PXAW01000447.1 GCA_003567055.1 Hyphomicrobiales bacterium | reverse complement strand
CCCGCAGCTTGGGTGGCGAAACCTATGGCAACGGTGCCATTGAATTGGCTCAAGCAGTCAACCGCTTCACAGAAGAGGTCGCAATGCCGATTGCCTATATGCTACCACCAGAAGTGCAAAGCATTCTCGCACACGGCATCCATAATTATGGTGATTTTGGCCCGGTATTTGACGCTGTATACAGATTGCATCACGTTAATGGGATCGAGATAAATGGCTTTTCTACAGAAGGCTTAAGAAACACCTACATGCTTGACTTTGGCTCAGATATATTAGCGAATGAAAACAGAGCCATAACGACAGGCCCACTCGGTGATCTCTGGGATGCTATGCCGAATGAGCAGCTGGAGGCGCTTGGCTTGCGCTCACCTGACCATGAGTTTGTCCGTAGCGTCTTCCAAGGTCACTATCGCGACCCGGTCGACATGAGGCAGCCATTCGAGCAGACGATGCCTCAATGACGCATGGAAAGCCGGGCGGGTTTCCGCTCGGCTTTCGTCATTCTGCGTGATGTTCACTCAACTGTGGATCACCCGCCCATACGCATCCAGTACGCTCTCGTGCATCATCTCCGAGAGCGTGGGATGCGGGAAGACCGTGTGCATCAGCTCTTCTTCGGTCGTCTCCAGATTCATGGCGACGACATAGCCCTGGATCAGCTCGGTCACCTCGGCGCCGACCATGTGGGCGCCGAGCAGCTTGCCGGTTTTCTTGTCGAAGATCGTCTTGACCATGCCTTCCGGCTCGCCCAGCGCGATCGCCTTGCCGTTGCCCTGGAAGGGGAAGCGCCCGACCTTGAGCTCGTAGCCCGCTTCCTTGGCCTTGGCCTCGGTGAGGCCGACAGAGGCGATCTGCGGATGGCAATAGGTGCAGCCGGGGATCATCGCCTTGTCCATCGCATGCGTGTGCAGGCCCTTGATCGTCTCGACGCAGAGCACGCCCTCATGCTCGGCCTTGTGGGCCAGCATGGGCGGGCCGGCGACATCGCCGATGGCGTAGATGCCGGGCACATTGGTGCGACCGAGCCCGTCCGTGACGACGCAGCCGCGATCGGTCTTCACGCCGAGCTTCTCGAGGCCGAGATTCTCGATATTGCCGACGACGCCGACCGCCGAGATCAGCTTCTCCGCCGTGATCGTCTGCTTGCCCTTGTCGTCCTCGATCGTGGCGGTGACGCTGCCCTTGCCCTTCTCGACCTTGGAGACCTTGGCGCCGGTGAGGATCTTGATGCCCTGCTTCTCGAAGCGCTTGCGCGCATGGGCGGCGATCTCGGCATCCTCGACGGGGAGGATCTGCGGCAGCAATTCCACCACCGTCACTTCCGCGCCCATGGTGCGGTAGAACGAGGCGAATTCGATGCCGATGGCGCCGGAGCCCATCACCAGGACGGATTTCGGCATGGTCTTGGGCACCATCGCCTCGAAATAGGTCCAGATCAGATCCTTGTCCGGCTCGATCCCGGGCAGCACGCGCGGGCGGGCGCCGGTGGCGACGATGATGTGCTTGGCGCTGTAGGAGCCCGGGCCGAGCGCGCCCTTCGGCGCTTCCTTGGGCGGCCCCTCCACGGATTTCGTCGCCTTCTTGACGGTGACCTTGCCGGGCGCCTCGATCGACCCCTCGCCCCAGATCACGTCGACCTTGTTCTTCTTCAAGAGCATGCCGACGCCGCCGTTCAGCCGCGAGGAGACCCCGCGCGAGCGCTTCACCACCGCTTCCATGTCGAAGGAGACGTCCTTGGCGGACAGGCCGAAATCCTTGGCGTGCTCGAAATAATGGAACACCTCCGCCGAGCGCAGGAGCGCCTTGGTCGGGATGCAGCCCCAGTTCAGGCAGATGCCGCCGAGATGCTCGCGATCGACGACCGCCGCCTTGAAGCCGAGCTGCGCGGCGCGGATCGCGGCGACGTAACCGCCGGGGCCGGCACCAAGGATGATGATATCGTAATCGGACATGCGCAAAACTCCCGTCCTGCCGGGCGCGCCGCACCGTCACGCAGCGGGCGCTCAGATCAAAGGAAAACCGCGACCGGGGGAGCCCCGGCCGCATCGGGCGCTCACACGAGCATACCCATCGGATTCTCGATCAGCCCCTTGAAGGACTGCAGCAATTCGGCGCCGAGCGCGCCATCCACCACCCTGTGATCACAGGAGAGCGTGACGCTCATCGCCTGCACCACCGCCGGCGCATCATCCTTGACGACGACGCGCTTCTCACCCGCGCCGACGGCGAGGATGGTCGCGTGCGGCGGGTTGATCACGGCGGAGAATTCGCGGATGCCGAACATGCCCAGATTGGACACCGCCGTGGTGCCGCCCTGGTATTCCTCGGGCTTGAGCCGCTTGTTGCGCGCGCGCCCCGCGAGATCCTTCATCTGCGCCGAGATGGCCGAGAGCGACTTCGTCTCCGCCTCGCGGATCACCGGCGTGAACAGGCCCCCGTCAATCGCCACGGCGACGCCGACATCGGAATGCCTGAAGCGCAGGATCCGGTCCTCGGCCCAGACCGCGTTGGCATCGGGCACCTTCTGCAGCGAGAGCGCCAGCGCCTTGATGACGAAGTCGTTGACCGAGAGCTTGTAGGCCGGCTTGCCGTCCTTGTCCTTGGTCGCGGCATCGTTGAGCTGCTTGCGCAGGGCCATCAGCGCATCGAGCTCGACATCGAGCGTCAGATAGAAATGCGGGATGGTCTGCTTCGATTCGAGCAGGCGCTTGGCGATGGTCTTGCGCATGCCGTCAAGGCTGACTTCCTCGTAGGAATCCGCCGGATACATGGCCTTGACCTGATCCGCCGACATGCCCTGCGCCATCGCGCCGGCAGGAGCCGCCTTTGGCGCCCCGGGCTTCGCGGCGGCGGGCGCCGCTGCTTCGGCCTTGCCGACACCCTTCTCGATCGCGGCGCGGACATCGCGCTCGATGATGCGGCCATGCGGGCCGGTGCCCTTCACCGCCGCCAGATCGAGACCGCCATCCTTGGCGATGCGACGCGCCAGCGGCGAGGCGAAGATGCGCTCGCCGGAGCCGGTCTTCGGTACGGGCGGGGCCTTGGACGGGACCGGTGCAGCTTCGGAATTGGCCGGGGGCGCGGCGGGGGCGTCCTTTTTCGATTCCGCCTTGGCTTCCGCCTTGGACTCGGCTTTGGGAGCCTCGTCTTTCGGAGCCTCGTCCTGCGGCTTGGCCGGCGCGCCGCCGCCATCGGCGGGGATCTCGACCTTGGCCGGGTCCTCACCCTCCTCCGCGATCAGCGCGATGAGGTCGTTGACGGGGACATCCGCCGTACCTTCCGGCACGACGATCTTGGCGAGCACGCCTTCATCGACCGCCTCGACCTCCATGGTCGCCTTGTCGGTCTCGATCTCGGCGAGGACATCGCCGGATTTGACGCTGTCGCCTTCCTGCTTGAGCCATTTGGCGAGATTGCCCTTTTCCATCGTCGGCGACAGGGCGGGCATCAGGACTTTGATCGGCATCGGGCTTGTGATCCTGAGCTGAAATCAGTTGAGGGAAGGGGTGGAGCCGGAATCGTCGGGCGGTTCGACATCGGCCTCGAATCCGGCACGGATCTGGGCCAGAGCCTCCGCCTCGTCGATCCCCGTTTCGAGCGCATAGACCCGCGCGGCATGGCGCGCGAGGTCTGAGAACAGCACCCCCCAGGTGAATGGATCGTCGAACGAGCGCCGCAGGGCGATACTCACCTCGCCCTCCACCACACTCGCCCGCAACACCTCGTGACCGCCCTTTTCGGCGACATCCGGGGGAACGGCGAGTTCGTGGAATTGCGGCTTGTCGCTCATATCGCTCACTTGTAGCAGACGGCTTTCGCGGCCTGGACCACCTCGGCGACGCTCGGCAGGGCGAGCTTCTCGAGATTGGCGGCGTAGGGCATCGGCACGTCCTTGCCGGTGACCCGCGCCACCGGCGCGTCCAGATAATCGAAGGCCTGCTCCATGATCCGGGTGGCGATCTCCGCCGTGACACCCGATTGGGGGAAACCTTCCTCCACCGCGACGCAGCGCCCGGTCTTCATCACCGAGGCGATGACCGTGTCGGAATCCATCGGGCGGATGGTGCGCAGATCGATGATCTCCGCCTCGATCCCTTCCTTGGCCAGCTCCTCCGCCGCCTTGATGGCGTAGGTCATGCCGATGCCGAAGGAGACGATCGTGACGTCGTCGCCCTTGCGATGCACCCGTGCCTTGCCGATCGGGACCGTGAAATCATCCAGCTTCGGCACCGGGAAACTCTGCCCGTAGAGAACCTCGTTCTCCAGGAAGATCACCGGGTTGGGATCGCGGATGGCGCTCTTGAGGAGGCCCTTCGCATCCGCCGCCGTATAGGGCATCACCACGCTCAGACCCGGCACGTTGGAATACCAGGCGGCGTAATCGTGGCTGTGCTGCGCCGCGACGCGCGAGGCCGCGCCGTTGGGGCCGCGGAACACGATCGGGCAGCCGAGCTGGCCGCCGGACATGTAGAGCGTCTTCGCCGCCGAATTGATGATCTGGTCGATCGCCTG
>PXAW01000029.1 GCA_003567055.1 Hyphomicrobiales bacterium | reverse complement strand
GGCGCGGGCGGTGTTCAACGTGCGTTTCAACGACATCTGGACGCCGGAAACGCTCGGTGCCGAGATCGACCGGCGGCTGCGCGAGGCGGCGGGCAACGAGGTTACCTACCGGCTCGATCTGGAACCGACCAACGCGATCGCCTTCCTGACGCCGCCGGATGATTTCACCGGTTTCGTGCAGGATGCGATCGAGGCGCAGACCGGCATCCGCCCGCAACCCTCCACCACCGGCGGCACCTCGGATGCGCGATTCATCAAGAGCTATTGCCCCGTGGTCGAATTCGGCCTCGTCGGCCAGACCATGCACAAGGTGGACGAGCATGTCCCGACAGCCGATCTGGAGCGGCTCGCGGCGATCTATCACGGAATTCTGATGCGCTATTTCAAGATTTCTGCCGCAAAATAGAACGGGCCTCCGACCATTTGCGGAGCCGTTGTCGCATCACCTGCATTGGCGCAATGCCGTCGAACGCGCTACAACGCGCCGGATCCGGAAACCCGGATCCCGGAACAAGCATACGGAGTCTTCATGCGTACCGAGAGCCCCCGCGCGATCCGCCTCGAGGAATACCGCCCGAGCGATTACCTGATCGACCGGGTCGATCTCGATATCTCCCTCAATGCGCATGCCACGAAGGTGCGGGCCATGCTCGCGATCCGGCCCAATCCGGAAGGCACGCCCGGTGCGCCGCTCACGCTCGATGGGGACGAACTCACGCTCGAAGCGCTCGCGCTCAACGGCGAAAAGCTGGCGGAATCTGCCTATAGCTGCCAGCCGGACCGGCTCACCATCGCGAACCCGCCCCGGGAAGCATTCAGCCTGACCATCGAGACGGTGATCGACCCCACCGCCAACACCAAGCTGATGGGGCTGTATCGCTCGAATGGGGCCTATTGCACCCAATGCGAGGCGGAGGGCTTTCGCCGGATCACCTATTTCCTCGACCGTCCGGACGTGATGGCGGTCTATACCACCCGCATCGAAGCCGCCCGGGACGAGGCGCCGATCCTGCTCGGCAACGGCAACCCCGTCGCCGACGGCGAGCTTCCCGGCGGGCGCCATTTCGCGGTCTGGGACGACCCACATCCCAAGCCTTCCTATCTGTTCGCGCTGGTGGGCGGAAATCTCGGCAGCGTCTCGCGCGATTACGTGACGAAGAGCGGGCGCGCGGTCCGGCTGGCGATTTACGTGGAAAGCGGCAAGGAAGAGCGCGCGCATTATGCGCTGGACGCGCTGGAGCGCTCGATGCGCTGGGACGAGGACGTCTTCGGGCGCGAATACGATCTCGACGTGTTCAACATCGTCGCCGTCTCCGATTTCAACATGGGCGCGATGGAGAACAAGGGTCTCAACATCTTCAACGACAAATATGTCCTCGCCTCGCCCGAAACCGCGACGGATGCCGATTACGCGCATATCGAGGCGATCATCGCGCATGAATACTTCCACAACTGGACCGGCAACCGCATCACCTGCCGCGACTGGTTCCAGCTCTGCCTCAAGGAAGGCCTGACCGTTTTCCGCGATCAGGAATTCTCCAGCGACGAGCGCTCGCGCGCGGTCGAGCGCATCAACGCGGTGCGCACCCTGCGCGCGCGGCAATTCACCGAGGATGCCGGCCCGCTGGCCCATCCGGTGCGCCCGCGCGAATACCGCGAGATCAACAACTTCTACACGGCGACCGTCTACGAGAAGGGCGCCGAGATCATCCGCATGCTCAAGATCCTGCTCGGCGACGACGCCTTCGCGCGCGGCATGGATCTGTATTTCGAGCGCCACGACAACGAGGCCACCACGGTCGAGGCCTTCCTCGCCTGTTTTGCAGAAACCTCGGGTCAGGACCTGACGCATTTCGCGCTCTGGTACGAGCAGGCCGGCACGCCGCGTGTCGTCGTCTCGAGCCATTACGATGCCGACAAGCGGCAATACCGGCTCGATTTTGCGCAATCGACCCCGGCGACACCGGGGCAGCCGACAAAGGAGCCGCTGGTCATCCCCATCGCCCTCGGCCTCGTCGATCATGATGGCGGGGCGCTCGATCACCGGGCGGAGGGCCTGGGCGACGGCGTCTTCGTGCTGCGCCATTCCAGCGACAGCCTGAATTTCAGGGATGTCGAAGCGCGCCCCGTGCCGAGCGTGCTGCGCGGCTTCTCCGCGCCTGTGCGGCTGAGCCTCGATCTCGACGATAGCGGTCTCCTGACGCTGGTGCGCCATGACAGCGACGCCTTCAACCGCTGGCAGGCAGGCCAGAATGTCGCGACACGGCTTCTGACGCGCGCATCGCGCGATGCGGGCCATGCGTCCACCGAAAGCGGCACGCAGGCGCTGGCCGAGGCGCTCGGGAGCTTCCTCGATGCGCAAGCGGCGCAGGATCCCGCCTTTGCGGCGCTGATGCTCACCCTGCCACCGGAATCGGAGATCGCCCAGGAGATCGGCAAGGATGTCGATCCCGATGCGATCCACAGGGCCCGTGAAGACCTTCGCGGCCTGCTGGCACGCGCACTCGCGCCGCGGCTCGAAGCCTTGCGCGCCGTGCCGGTCGCAGCCGGCCCCTACAGCCCGGATGCCGCCTCCGCCGGCGTGCGGGCTCTGCGCAACATCGCGCTCGACCTTCTGGTCAAGGCCGGCGCTGCGGGTGTCGGTGACGCGCTCGCGGCCCAATACGACGAGGCCGACAACATGACTGACCGCCTCGCCGCCCTGACCAGCGCCGTCCATGGCACTGAAGTGCCGGATGCCCTGCGTCAGCGCCTGCTCGCCGATTTCCGCGACCGCTTCGACCACGAGCCGCTGGTCATCGACAAATGGTTCGCACTGCAAGCCAGCCGCGCCGAGCCGGGCACCCTCGCCGCCATCACGACGCTGATGCAGGATCCCGCCTTTTCCATCAACAATCCCAACCGCGTCCGCGCGCTGATCGGCGCCTTCGCCATGAACAACCCGACGCAGTTCCACCGCGCCGATGGCGCCGGCTACGACTTCCTCGCCGAGCAGGTGATCGCACTCGATGGGCGCAACCCGCAGGTCGCGGCCCGGTTGCTGACGGCGTTCAATTCCTGGCGGATGATGGAGCCGGGGCGGCGGGCGAAGGCGCAGGCGGCGCTCGAACGCGTCGCATCGCGCGACGGGCTATCCGGCGACGTGGCCGATATCGTGCAGCGCACGCTCGAGTGATTTGCCCCGAGCCGCAGGTGATTTGCCTCGGCGGTGGATAATTCGCCCTGCGGCAGCCCAATTGTGCGCTGCCGCAATTTCACAATTGCCACGCTTTCCGCGCGAATCACCTGTAAGGCATGCGAGCTGGTTTTCGCAGTCATCGCGAATAGATTCGAAATTCCAATGTCTTGAATCATACTCAGCGCGACCGATTCAAGACGCGCGGCAATGCATTTCGCGAACCTTAAAAATTGCTGAATGCAAGTCTGGACAAAATTTTTCTACAGGATTCTATTATGAGTGATTCGGGCAGATGCGGCACGTCTCCCGGGACCAAATAACCGAACGCAATGGGGGTCTGCGCATGACGGGCGCGGAGACAACGTGCGCTTCTGCGCGCGGTGGGAGCATATTGGGCGTCATCGGGGCTGGCGCCCACCCGACACTCGGGCGGCTCGAGCGGGCTGATCCATGGCTCAAGCGCGCCGTCCCAATCCTCCTCGGCATCTTCCTCATTACCCTCGGCACCACCGTCTTCCTCCAATCCCGCAGCGATCACCAGGCGGCGCTTGCCCAGGCCGCGACCGAAGCGACGCTCATCGGGCAGCTCGCCGTGAGCCGTCTTGCCGATGCGCCCGCGCATATGCTTCAAACCGGCCTCGAAGACTTCATGCACGCCCTCCCCGCCGAGCTCGACCGGAAAGGCCGCTTCCTCGCCATGGCCGATCGCGACGGCGCAATTCTTGCGGTTTCCGGAGGCGGATTCGGGCTTGGCGGCACCGACACCCTGCACGATCTGCTCGGGCAGGATCAGGCCCTGCATGCCCTGAGCGCGGATGCCGGCGCCATCTCCGCCATTCTTCCCGACGACACTGCCGCGATCGCAAGCCTGCATGCGCTGGGCGATGGCGCGCGCCTTGCGGTGATCCATACGACGCAGAGTATCCTGGCTGCGAGCCAGCAACGCAGCCAGTCGCAGTTTTCTCTGCTCGCGGCCACCATCGTCGTGCTGATCGGCCTCGGCGCCGCCTATTTCCTGCAAGCCTCGCGGGCGCGCACGGCGGACCATATCTGCCAGAAGGTCGGGCGGCGGATCGATTCCGCCCTCAATCGCGGACGTTGCGGCCTGTGGGACTGGGACATTGCGCGCGGGCGCATCTACTGGTCGGATTCGATGTATGCCATGCTCGGCTATACCCGCGAGGACGAGTTCCTCTCCTTCGGCGACGTCAACGATCTGATCCACCCCGACGACACGGATTTCTTCGCCCTTGCCGACGAACTCGCCGCCTCCCGTTCGAGCGTAGTCGATCACGAATTCCGCATCCGCGACATCCG
>PXAW01000505.1 GCA_003567055.1 Hyphomicrobiales bacterium | reverse complement strand
ATGCCGATGAGCAGAAACAGCGGGGCCGCCGCCGCCTCGCCATAGGCCGAGAGCACCAGCGGAATGCCGATCAGCACCAGATTGGCCTGACCGGCGGTGAAGCCGGCCACCACCGCCCCGGCATGGCTGTCGGCGAAGAAGAAGCGGGCAACGAGATCGGCGATCGCCCAGACCACGGCAAGCGCGAAGAAATACGCGCCCCAATAGGCCCAGGGCTGCACATCCGGCAGGTCCGAGCGCGAGAGCGTGGAGAAGAGCAGCGCCGGGATCGCCATGATGAAGACGAAGCGCGAGAGCGTCTCTCCGAGCCCGTCATCCACGAGCCGCGCGCGCCGCACCCCGTATCCGAGCGCGATCAGGGCGAAGATCGGGAAGACGATCGCGATCGAGGCGAGCATGTGGTTTCCGCGGGTTTCAGCGCCCGGAGCCCTGCGCAAATCGCGTCGGTCCGCCGGCACGTTCGATCAGCTCGTCGATATCGTCGCGCTGCTGAAGGAACAAGGCGAGCTCGCGCCCGTCCAGCTCGCGGCTGCGCGGCACCCGGATCTTCAGCGGATCGACGAAATCGTCGTTGACCAGCACCTCGTAATGCAGATGCGGCCCGGTGGAAAGCCCGGTGCTGCCGACGGTGCCGATGACCTGGCCCTGGGTGACTTCGACCCCGGCCTCGATGCCGCTGGCGATCTGGTTCATATGGGAATAGGTGGTCACGTAACCGTTGGCATGCCGGATTTCGATGCGGCGTCCGTATCCTCCCGACCAGCCGGCCTTGAGCACGGTTCCGTTGCCTGCGGCGAAGATCGGCGTCCCGGTGCGCGCACCGTAATCGACGCCGGTATGCATGCGGGCATAGCCGAGGATCGGATGGCGACGCATCCCGAAACCGGAGGTCATGCGCCCTTCCGCCACGGGTTTGCGCATCAGGAATTTGCGCAAGGAGCGGCCTTCGGGATCGAAGAATTCGATGGTGCCGTCTTCCGGGTCGGTGAAGCGATAGACCCGGCGCGTTTCGCCGCCGATGGTCAGCGCAGCCGAGAGCAGTTCCGGTTCGGAGCCGCCTTCTTCCTCGGTCATGAAGAGATCGATCGAATCACCGATCGAGACGCGGCGCTGGAAATCGAGGTCATAGGCGAAGATCTGAACGAGGTTCTCGACGAGTTCCGGCGAGAGATCATGCTTGAAGGCGGTCTCGTAGAGGCTGTCATAGAGCCGCGCGCCCGAGGAGCGACCGGAACGGTCGTCATCGCCCGTATCCGCGATCTGGAAATCATCTTCGGTGACATGCACTTCCGCGAAACGCCCGCGATCATCGGCCGCGATGATCGCATTGACCCCGCTCTCGCCATAGAGAACGAGGCGTTTCAGGTCGCGCGGAGCGTTGGGGCGCTCTGCCGGAGCGACGAGGGCGCGCGCGGCGAGGCCCGGCTGCATGGCCGCGACGGCATCTTCGCCGCCGATCATGCCGATCGCCTCCTCGATGCGCGCCCGGATGATGCCCTGCGCGGCGAGCTGGGCGATGAAAGGCTCGCCGGGCAATACGTCGATGTTGATCTCGCCCGGGCGCCCCTCGCCGGCGCGGCTGCGACGCTTGGCGACGGTGGAGACGTTCTCGGGGATGATGCGGACTTCGATCGCATCGAAGGGTTCCGTCGCCGGTTGGGTGAAGCCTGCAATATCGCCGAAGCCCGGCTGGACGGCGCCCAGCGAGCGGCTCAGGAAGGTCTGGGCCGGCATCGGTGTGAGGGGGCGGCGGCGGGATTCGCGCAGCATGGACAATTCCTCCATCACCTGCGCCGCCGCCTCGTTGTCGCTCAGTGCCGGGGCGGAATCGGTGAAGGCGTCGTGATCGAGGCCCCGGCGCATGAAGGAGACTTCCGCCTCCTCGATCCGCGGCACGACATCCGTGACGCGGTTGATGCTCTCCGAATCGCCGCCCATCAGGCGCATCGGATCGAAGCGGGGGATGTCCGTGGCGTATTGCCCGGCGGTCAGGGAGAGATTCGTGGCGATGCGGGTGAAGCCGCGAATCGAGACCACCTCGCGATCGCCGACCTGCGTGGTCACCGGCGTGCGAAAGGTGTTGCGGGCTGCGACCGTATAATCGGTACGCACCAGCTTGTCGCCCTTGGCGGCGGTCTCGGGGATGTCGCGGGCGGAAGGCAGCACCGAGGCGAGGGCGAATTGCGGTGTGAGAATCGGCGTGGAACGCCCTTCGAGGGCGATGTAGATGGCGCTGCCGAGCAGTGCCGCGCCGGTCATCGCCGTCATCACCGCGCCGGCGAGCCAGCGCAGGTTTATGCCGCGCCGGCCTTCCTCGAAACGCGTGGCGCCGCTGGGATCGAGGGGCGGCTCGTGCCCGAGGGCGCCGTTGCCGTCGCCCGGTCGCGCACGGATGCCGCGCCGGGGTGACCCGTTCCCGCGCAATCCCGTAATGTCGCCGTTGTGCATATTCATGAGGCTGCTGTCGCCATGTTCCCGTGAACCATGCTTCTGGCAATTTCCGACGAAGGCGGGCCGCATACCGCACGATGGAGGTGCAACATGCCCGTTTGCATTGACGAAATCAACGCAATCGGCACCTTGCGCCCTGATGCCCGCCTTTGACGACGAAAATGCGGCAGGCGTAAACGCATTCTGTGCGCCTTCACGCAGCGCATCCGCAGCCATCGGCGGATGATGCTGCCGCGATCGGCCGCGCGGCTTGTTCCATTATCGCTGGTTTTGGTCTAGACGAGCGCCGGGGCGCCGCTTCGCGCCCCGAATTCGGAGCCGCATGATGTCACGACCGGTCGTTACCCGTTTTGCCCCTTCACCCACGGGCTTCCTGCATATCGGAGGCGCGCGTACGGCCCTGTTCAACTGGCTCTATGCCCGTCGCTTCGGCGGCAGGATGCTGTTGCGCATCGAGGATACGGATCGTGCGCGCTCGACTGAAGCGGCGATCGCGGCGATTCTCGACGGGCTTTCCTGGCTCGGGCTCGATCATGACGGCGAAGTCTTCTATCAGCATGCCCGCGCCGACAGGCATCGCGAAGCGGTGGATCAGCTGCTCGCCGCCGGCAAGGCATATCACTGCTACGCCTCGCAGGAGGAGCTCACCGCCATGCGCGAGCAGGCGCGCGCGGAAGGGCGCCCGATGCGCTATGACGGGCGCTGGCGCGATCGCGATCCGGCCGAGGCGCCGGAGGGCGTCAGGCCGGTGGTGCGCCTCAAGGCGCCGCAGCAGGGCGAGACCGTGGTCGATGACCAGGTCCAGGGGCGCGTCTCCTGGCAGAACAAGGATCTCGACGATCTCGTGCTGCTGCGCTCCGACGGCTCGCCCACCTACATGCTCGCCGTGGTCGTCGATGACCACGATATGGGCGTGACCCATGTGATTCGCGGTGACGACCATTTCACCAACGCCGCCCGCCAGACCCAGATCTACGAGGCGCTCGGCTGGGAGGTGCCCGTGATGGCGCATATCCCGCTGATCCACGGGCCGGACGGCGCCAAATTGTCGAAGCGCCACGGTGCGCTCGGGGTCGAGGCCTATCGCGAGATGGGCTATCTGCCGGAGGCCTTGCGCAATTACCTGGTGCGGCTCGGCTGGGCGCATGGCGACCAGGAGGTGTTTTCGACGCAGGAGATGACCGAGGCCTTCGATCTGCCGCAGATCGGGCGCTCGCCGGCGCGGTTCGATTTCGCCAAGCTGGAAAATCTGAACGGCATCTATCTGCGCCAGAGCGAGGATACCCGCCTTCTGGAGGCGCTGGAGACGATTTTGCCGCAAATCGGGCCCGAACGCGGGTTATCCGCGCCGCTCGTCCCGGATTTGCGCGAGAAATTCCTCGCCGCCATGCCCGGCCTCAAGGAGCGGGCCAAGACATTGGTCGAATTGCTCGATTCCGCATCTTTCCTCTACGCTGGGCGACCATTGCAGCTCGACGAGAAGGCTGCGAAAATTCTCGATGCGGATGCATCTGCGCGGCTGGCGGCCATCCTGCCCCGGCTGGAGGCACTTGCCGACTGGAATGTGGAGACCACCGAGGCGGCCGTGCGCGCCCATGTGGAGGAGACGGGGATCAAGCTCGGGCAGATCGCCCAGCCCCTGCGCGCGGCGCTCACCGGCAAGGGGACGTCGCCGGGATTGTTCGATGTCATGGCGGTTCTGGGGCGGGAGGAATGCCTCGCCCGGATTGCCGACCGGATCAAGGGCTGAATGCGGCACTGCACAATCGGCGTGCAGCCTTGCCATGCGGGTGGTCCGGGTCGCGTTTTTGTGCGTAGCGGGAATGCGCCCGCGCGCTTGAATATGGCGGGTGGATCGGATACCCAGACGCCAACGCTTCAACAGCGCCGCCATGCGGGGCGCAGGCGAAAGGCGCCATCAAGGCGCAGGCCTGCATCGACGTTGCGGTACATAACGAAAGGGCCATTGTCATGGACGGCAAGGACAGCACGCTCAAACTCGGCGGAAACGAGGTCACGCTTCCCTACAAGGAAGGCACGATCGGCCCCGGCGTCGTCGATATTTCGAAGCT
>PXAW01000520.1 GCA_003567055.1 Hyphomicrobiales bacterium | reverse complement strand
TGCGAGAACCAGTTGCGATCGAGCGATTTCGGCGGCGTCGCCGCAAAATACGGATGGCGCATCAGCCAGTCGATGAGCGGCTCCTCCGGCACCCCGCGCGCGCCGATCGCACCCGCATCGTCATAGGGCAGGCCGAGCCGCTCGCGCAGGAGATCGTCGATCAGGGCGTTGCCCGGGCCGGTATCGAAGGCCAGCATGCTCGCGTCGGAGAAGATGAAGGTGACATTGGCCACGCCGCCGATATTCAGGATCGCGAGCGGCGGCGCGATCCCGGCCATGCGGGCGATGGCGCGATGGAAGACCGGCACCAGCGGCGCCCCCTGCCCGCCCGCCGCGACATCCGCCGCGCGCATGTCATGGATGACCGGTATCCCCGTCGCCCGCGCCAGCGCCGCCCCGTCACCGAGCTGCACCGTCAGCCCCAGGGCCGGACGGTGCAGGACCGTCTGACCGTGGAAGCCGATCACGGCGATATCCGCGCGCGACAGATCATTCTCCAGAAGAAACGCCGCCACCGCATCCGCATGCGCGCGCGTCACCACCGCCTCGGCTTCCGCGAGCGCCGGGGGCCGCGCGTCGCGATCGGTGAGCCCGCCGGCTTCATCGAGGGCGCGCGCGAGCACGGCGCGCTCATCAGGTGTATAGGCGCGATAGCCGGTCGGGCCGAAACCGGCGATCGCCTCGCCATCGGTTTCGATCAGCGCGACATCGACACCGTCGAGCGAGGTGCCGCTCATCAGGCCGATGGCGCGGCGGATGGGGGGCTGTCCGGCATTCATCCTTGCAAATTCCCGTGATCTTTGCGCAGTAAGCTGATAAACGCCCCGGCGTCAGCATCAAGAACCAATCAGAAGAGACCCGCGATGAGCGCGCCCAGATCCGACTTTCTCCGCATCCTGACCGAACGCGGCTTCATTCACCAGTGCTCCGACATGGAAGGGCTGGACGAAAAGGCGCGCGCCGGGGAGCTCGTCGCCTATGTGGGCTATGATTGCACCGCGCCCTCGTTGCATGTGGGCCATCTGCTCTCGATCATGATGCTGCACTGGCTGCAGAAGACCGGCGGCAAGCCGATCACGCTGATGGGCGGCGGCACCACCCGCGTCGGCGACCCTTCCGGCAAGGACGAGAGCCGCAAGCTGCTCACCGTCGAGCAGATCGACGCCAACAAGGAAGAGATCAAGAAGACCTTCCGCCGCTTCGTGAGCTTCGGCGACGGCGCAGGCGACGCGGTCATGGTCGATAATGCGGAATGGCTGACGAAGCTCAACTACATCGAATTCCTGCGCGACGTGGGCCGGCACTTCTCGGTCAACCGCATGCTGTCCTTCGATTCGGTGAAGCTGCGGCTGGAGCGCGAGCACGAGCTCTCCTTCCTCGAATTCAACTACATGATCCTCCAGGCCTATGATTACGTCGAGCTCGCCAAGCGCCATGGCTGCAATCTGCAGATGGGCGGCTCGGATCAATGGGGCAACATCATCAATGGCATCGATCTCGGGCGCCGGCTCGGCACGCACCAGCTCTACGCGCTGACTTGCCCGCTCCTGACCACCGCATCGGGCGCCAAGATGGGCAAGACCGCGTCGGGCGCCGTCTGGCTCAATGCCGACATGCTCAGCCCGTGGGATTACTGGCAGTTCTGGCGCAATACCGAAGACGGCGATGTGGGCCGCTTCATGCGCCTGTTCACCCTGCTGCCGATGGACG
This sequence comes from Hyphomicrobiales bacterium, assembly GCA_003567055.1. GTDB lineage: Bacteria > Pseudomonadota > Alphaproteobacteria > Rhizobiales > Beijerinckiaceae > Saliniramus. The sequence continues at coordinate 2,815 of PXAW01000520.1, read as the reverse complement.
AGATCGCCCGTTACGAGGCGCTCAAAGGTGCGGAGATCAACGAGGCGAAGAAAATGCTCGCCGACGAGGCCACCGCCCTGATGCACGGGCGCGAGGCGGCGGAGCAGGCCGCCGAGACCGCACGCCAGACCTTCGAGCAGGGCAGGACCGCAGCGAGCCTGCCGACGGTGACGATCCCCGCGAACCTGATCGAACAGGGCCTTTCCGTCCTCGCCGCCTTCGGCCCCGACCATGCCGGCCTCACCGGCTCGATGGGCGAGGGCCGCCGTCAGATCAAGGCGGGGGGATTGCGCGTCAACGACACGGTCGTCACCGATGAGCGCCAGAGCCTCACCGGCACCGATCTGCGCGACGGCGTTATCAAGCTCTCCTTCGGCAAGAAGCGCCACGTGCTGCTCAAGCCTGAGTGAGCGCGCCTCACCCCAGCTGACGGATATCGGTGAGCACCTCGGCGCCGAAGCGCGGGCCGAGGAGATGCGCGATGATCGCCTCGCCGCAGCTCTCGGGGCTCGACAGATCGTTGTTTTCCTTCAGCGCGACGAATTGCTCGCGCAGGGTGAACTGCTCCGGCGTCGTCGCGCGGATCTCGCCCTGCATGTCGGTATCGATCACGCCGGGCGCGAGGCTCTCGATGGCGAGATGCGCTACCGTATCGGCGGCGACAGACCGGGCATGGTGATCGAGCGCGGCCTTGGTGGCGCAATAGATCGACCAGCCCGGCATCGGGCGCCGCCCCGCGCCGCTCGAAATATGCATGATCCGCCGGTCCGTGATCTTGTCGGTCGCAGCGATGAAGGCATTGGCCGCCATCAGCGGCCCCGCGATGTTGAGCGTCACCGCCTGCGCGATGGTGGCGATGTCGAGCGCGCCGCTCGGCCCGATCGGCTGGACGATGCCGGCATTGTTGATCAGGATCGCACTCTGCGCATCGGCGAGGAAATCGCGCATGTCGGCGCCGGCGAGCCAGGATTGCGCTGCTTGCGCATCTGAAAGATCGAGGGTGACCTCCTGAAGATTCTGCGAAAAACGCTCCGCCAGCGCGGCATTCGACCGGCGCGACACGCCGAGCACCCGGACGTCGCGCGCCAGCAGCGCCTGCGTCATACCCGCACCGAGTCCGCGCGAATGTCCCGTCACGATTGCCTTGATCATTATCGTCCATCCTCCTCGAAAACCGGCGCCACAGTGTCAAAGCCGCGCAGCCGGCGCAAGCGCGGGGTCGGTGGCCGGCGCACCGCAGCCGCCGAGAACCGGGGCACAGAGCATCAGCGCGATCAGATCGGCCTGGCGGTTGGTGCGGGTCTTACCGAAGATATTGCGCAGATGGAAAGACACCGTCGTCTGCGATATCCCGAGCGCGCCGGCGATCGCATCGAGCCGTTCACCCGCTGCGAGCCGCCCCGCCACGGCACTCTCAGTGGGCGTGAGACCGAAGATCTGGGCCAGCATGGCATCGGACAGGCGCGTGCGGCGTGCTGAATCGACGAGGAACAGCGCAATCTGCGCATCGCCCTGCGCCGCCGCATCGCGGCCCGGCAGCGCCACGACCATCACCATCAGCGTGCCGGCATCGGGCGGATCGAGGGCCATCGCCCCGGAGAACGCCTCTCCGGCACGACTGGCCTGCTCGGCCCGGTCGATCAGATCGCGCAGGCCGGCGCCGCCGAAGCCGGGCGGCAGCCGCGCCGGGTCGCTCTGACCGTATTGCGTCGCGAGCAGGCGCGTGGCGGCCTCGTTGCCGTGCAGGATCCTGCCACCGCTGCCCATGACCACGATTCCGGTGGCGATCGTGTCGAGGACAGCCAACGCGCCCTCCCCGCGCATGGCTTCGAGGGCGGCGCGGGGCTGCGCCATTGCATCGGCGTCGTGGGCGCGCCAGCGGGCGATCTCGCGCAGCCGCGCCTCGACAGTGGCGAGCAGGAGATCGTAATCTATCGGCTTGACCAGATAATCATCCGCCCCCGCGCGCTTGCCCTCGACCATGTCGGCGGGATCGGCAAAGACCGTGAGGAAGACGAAGGGCATATGTGCGAGTTCGGGATGGTCGCGCCGCACTCGCGCGAGCACGCCATAGCCGTCGAGGCGCGGCATGGTGATGTCGCACAGGGTCAGATCGGGACGGCAGGCGGCGAGCTGCACGAGCGCCTCCTCGCCATCGGCGGCCTCGACGGTGCGGTATCCCGCCTCCGACAATTCCTCGATGATGTCGCGGCGCAGCTCCGCCTCGTCCTCGCAAACCAGAATCAGCGGCGCGTCGATCATCGCGCTGGCTCCTTCTCGTCGTTGACCGCCTTGCTCGCCACCCGCGCAGCTTCCTCTCCCGGGAGCGTATCGGGATCGAACATGCGCGGCAGGCCGAGCGTAAACACGCTGCCGCGCCCGGTCCATGTCTCGAAGCTCAGATCGCCGCCCTGCAACTGCGCGAGATCGCGCGCCAGCGACAGGCCGAGCCCGCTGCCCTCGCTGTGGCCGCCCGTCTCGCCGCGATAGAAGCGATCGAACACATGCGGGCGATCCGCCTGCGCGATACCCGGCCCGTAATCGGTGACGGCGAGAGCGATGCGCGCGCCCGTATTGAACAGGCGCAGCTCCACCGGCGCGGATTCCGGGCTGTATTTCAGCGCATTCGCAATCAGATTGGCCAGGATATGATCAACCAGCTCGCGGTCGCACCACGCGGTGGTGGCCGCAGCGGCGCTGGCGAAGCGGATATCGCGATGCGGGTGCAGGGCCCGGAACTGCGTACAGCTTTCGCGGGCAATCGCGGCCAGGTCGCAATGGCGCGGCTTGACGCTCAGCTGACCGCTGTCGAGCC
>PXAW01000362.1 GCA_003567055.1 Hyphomicrobiales bacterium | reverse complement strand
TTCCCGGCTTCAGACCCGCCTTCCTTCAACCGCACCACGGGTGCCGGGCGCGGCTGAGCGCGTCGCTCAGGGCGCGCGCAGGAGCGGTTCGAGCGCGGCGCGCGTGGTATCGGGGATGGGGAAGGGTTTGCGTGTGGCCTGGTCCATCACCACGCAGATCCCTTCGGCTTCCGCGACGAGCTTGTCTGCGCTCATGATCTTCTGGCGCACGCGCAGCGATGAGCGGCCCAGATGTTCGAGCCAGGTCGCGGTCAGCGCCTCGCCCGGATAGAAGGCCTCGGCCTTGAAGTCGATGGCGATGCGCGCGATCACGAAGAAGGTGTTGTCCGGCAGGTGCGGGGTGACCCGCTTGCGGAAATAAGCCACCCGGCCGGATTCGCACAGGACGGTTAAGACCGAATTGTTGAGATGGCCGTTATCGTCCATATCGTTGTAGCGCAGGATGTCGCGTGTCACGAGCACGCGTTCATCCGCAATCAGCGCCTGCCAGTCTTCCATACCGAACGTATTCATTGGCCGAACCCGCTCATCGCTGCTCGCTCCCCCGATCACGTGTGACCCGCGTCACGCCATGCGCAACGCTCTAACGTGAAGACCCTGCCCGTTCCATGCGCATTCGCGCGCGCCGGATCAGGCGACTTCGCGGCTCTTGTCGGCGCGCTTGCGCACGGTGGGATCGAGCAGGACCTTGCGCAGGCGAATGTTCTTGGGCGTGACTTCGACGAGCTCGTCATCCTGGATCCAGGCGAGCGAACGCTCCAGCGTCATGCGGATCGGCGGCGTCAGGCGCACGGCCTCGTCCTTGCCGGTCGAGCGCACGTTGGAGAGCTTCTTGCCCTTGAGCACGTTCACTTCGAGATCGTTCTCGCGGTTATGCTCGCCGATGATCATGCCCTGATAGACCTTCCAGCCCGGCTCGATCATCATCGGGCCGCGATCTTCGAGGTTCCACAGGGCATAGCCCACGGCCTCGCCGGAATCGTTGGAGATCAGGACGCCGTTGCGCCGCCCGGGGATCTCGCCCTTGTAGGGCTCGTAGGCCTTGAACAGGCGGTTCATGATGGCGGTGCCGCGTGTGTCGGTCATCAGCTCGCTCTGATAGCCGATCAGGCCGCGGGTGGGCGCATGGAAGACCAGCCGCTGGCGGTTGCCGCCCGACGGCTTCATCTCGATCATGTCGGCCCTGCGCTCGGACATCTTCTGGACGACCACGCCGGCATGTTCCTCGTCGACGTCGATCACCACTTCCTCGATCGGCTCGAGGCGCTCGCCGGTGGCCTCGTCCGTCTTGAAGACGACGCGCGGGCGCGAGACGGCGAGTTCGAATCCCTCGCGGCGCATGGTCTCGATCAGGATGGCGAGCTGCAATTCACCGCGCCCCGAGACGAAGAAGCTGTCCTTGTCGGCGGATTCCTCGATCTTGAGCGTGACATTGCCCTCGGCCTCCTTGATCAGGCGGTCGCGGATCATGCGGCTCGTGACCTTGTCGCCCTCGGTGCCCGCGAGCGGGCTGTCATTGACGATGAAGGACATGGTGACGGTGGGCGGGTCGATCGGCTGGGCGGGGATCGCCTCCTCGACCGAGAGATCGCAGAACGTATCGGCCACGGTACCCTTGGTCAGGCCCGCAATGGAGACGATGTCGCCCGGCTCGCCGAGCTCGATCGGCTGACGCTCGATGCCGCGGAAGGCGAGGATCTTGCTCACCCGGCCCTGCTCGATGGTCTTGCCGTCCTGGCCGATCACCTTGATGGTCTGGTTGGGCTTCACCGTGCCGGCGGTGATGCGCCCGGTGATGATGCGCCCGAGGAAGGGGTTGGCCTCGAGAATGGTGCCCAGCATGCGGAACGGGCCGGTCTCGGCGCTGGCTTCCGGCACATGATCGAGAACCATGTCGAAGAGCGGCGACAGGCCCTCATCGCGCGGGCCTTCCGGCGCCGTCGCCATCCAGCCGTCGCGGCCGGAACCGTAGAGGATCGGGAAATCGAGCTGCTCGTCGGTGGCGTCCAGCGCGGCGAAGAGATCGAAGACCTCGTTGATCACCTCGATATGGCGCTCGTCCGGACGGTCGATCTTGTTCACGGCCACGATCGGGCGCAGGCCGATCTTCAGCGCCTTGGCGACGACGAATTTCGTCTGCGGCATCGGCCCTTCGGCGGCATCGACGAGGACGATCGCGCCATCCACCATGTTGAGGATACGCTCGACCTCGCCGCCGAAATCGGCGTGGCCGGGGGTGTCGACGATGTTGATCCGCGTGTCCTTCCAGACCACCGAGGTGGCCTTGGCGAGGATGGTGATGCCGCGCTCCTTCTCGAGATCGTTGGAATCCATCACGCGTTCGACGACGCGCTGGTTCTCGCGAAAGGCGCCCGACTGGGCGAGGAGCTGGTCGACGAGGGTGGTCTTGCCATGGTCGACATGGGCGATGATCGCGATATTGCGCAGTTTCATGAAGCGTCCGCCTGAAGAGAATCATGGTCCGGAACGATCGCAACCCACGCCGGCGGGCGAAATTTCGCGCCGCCCTCACGCACACTGACTACGATGCGACGTCGGGATGTTCGGACCTTTCGCAGTGCAATACGTGCTTTGCGCGCGTGTTGCAAGGATTTCCGCGCTCTGATTCGTGGTGTGGTGAATTCTGCTTGTAGCTGGAGGATGGCCGTGCCGAAGCCCGGATCAAGGCTTTTCTCGTAGCATTTGCGCGACGCGGCAATGCGGCTTGATCCACGCCGCCTTTGTCGGACACAGCCAGTTCAGGATTTTGAGGCACCGTGCATAATCGACCGACAGATCACGCCGAAATATCGGTTCATGATGCCAGATTCGGTTGCGGAAATCGGCAATTGCGCTTGTTTCACGGTGAATCGCTCGCAGGGTGGTCGTACTGTCGAGATGCGGAAAAGCGGCGTAGAGATGCCGACTCCAGATCGGCGGATAATATCTCGGAGCGAGCATCGCAACCCAGAAGCCGAATGACAGGCCGGCAATGATCTGACCTGTAATCATTGGTCTGTTCTTGCTCCTCAGGCGTCTTCTTGTAACTTCGATGTCATCGATCCGCTTTCCTTGAACCGTTGCCAGGAAGGCGTCGTTTCGCCACCATTCCTGTCCGAAGGCCATCCGCAGTCCGTCGCTGACACGATTGCGTAAACCGACTTCGACGGCCTGGATGGGAAGATGGAACGCCTCGCCGATTTTCGCATTCCACAGATACAGTTGCAGAGCCCGGTCCACATCGTGCCCAGCAGCGTTCAGATAGGTGCCGAGACGAAGCGGAGAAATAACTTCTGCCAATGCGTGAATCGGGGGGTGTGGATAAACCCGATGTTGACCATTGTCTGCCATATGCCTATTTGTCCATCGTGAGCCGATTTCTGTCACTGCGCGCATACAGACTCGGACTTCTAGAGCCCCGCGACAGCTTCGGCCCTCGCGGGGCTTCGTATTTTTCGACCGGAACGCGGGTTCGTACTATGCTTGCCGGACAAGCTTGCAGCATGGCGAGAAAATGCGTTTCTGACCAGAGTCGCGACCGTTGTTACAGTTCAGGATTGCTGAGATTCCACCTTCGATGTCTGAGATATGGTCTGAGGGCGCATCGATGCTCCGCTGAGTGATCGCCCTCGGGCGGGCAATCTTGCCCATGACACCATCGCGCCGCCTCCCTTGACGCGCGGGCGGGTATGGATCACCGGTGGGGGTATATTGTAAGGCAGATCGCGGATCTCGCGCGGCGATATCCCGGCACCGATCGAGGACTGGCAGATGGCTGACGACAAGGCTTTGAAAGATGATCCGCAAGTGGTGGCTGCGCTCGGCGCGGCCGAGAAGCACTATGACGGTGCCCTGAAGCGCCTGTTCGACTGGCTGCGCATCCCCTCGATCTCGACCGACCCGGCCTATGCCGAATCCTGCCGCGAGGCGGGTTCATGGCTGGTGCGTGAGCTCGAGGAGCTCGGCTTCGACGTCTCCCTGCGCGAGACCCCCGGTCACCCGGTGGTGCTCGGCCATTACCGGGGCGAAGCGGGCGGGGGGAAGCGCCCGCATGTGATGTTCTACGGCCATTACGACGTGCAGCCCGTCGATCCGCTGGAATTGTGGCAGGTGCCGCCCTTCGAGCCGCGCATCTCGACGATCCCCTTCGATCGCAAGGTGATCGTGGCGCGCGGCGCCGCTGACGACAAGGGCCAGGTGATGACCTTCATCGAAGCCCTCCGCGCCTGGAAGGAAGCGACCGGCACGCTGCCCGTCGACGTCACCGTGCTGGTCGAGGGCGCCGAGGAGGACGGCTCGAAGCATCTGCCGGAATTCGTCGAGGCCAACCGTGAGGAACTCGCCGCCGATCTCGCGCTGGTCTGCGACACCACGATGTGGAATGCGATGACCCCCGCCATCACGATTTCTCTGCGCGGGCTGGTCTATTGCGAGGTGATCGTGCGCGCTGCCGATCGCGATCTGCATTCGGGCATGTTCGGGGGCGCCGCGCGCAATCCGATTCACGTGCTTGCGAAGATCATCGCCG
>PXAW01000457.1 GCA_003567055.1 Hyphomicrobiales bacterium | reverse complement strand
TGTAGCGCCCGAACCGCTCCACGGTCCAGTGCTCCCCCTGCGGCACGGTCTTGATACCGGCATAGAGCACGAGGATCGCCACGACGACGATGGTCAGGGCGAAGATCATGATGGGTTCGAATGTCATGGTCGGTCCTTCAATGGCGGGCGAACACGGCGATGAGCCGAAGGGAGATCGGTGGGATATCGCATCGCAATGTTAATTTTTCGCGCGCGCTCCGGCGATTGCCGGCGAAAAGCTGCAATCCTGCCCGCGCAGGGCGCGAAAATGACTGGTCAATGGCCCCGATCGGCACGATCATGGGGCGTGCAGGATGCGTGGCTCGGTCAGCGGCAAGGTGGCGAGATGAAGACGATGGTCGATCTGAACTGCGACATGGGCGAGGGCTTCGGCCATTGGCGCTACGGCGATGCGCCGGATTCCGCGCTGATGGCGCTGATCAGTTCGGCCAATGTCGCGACCGGTTACCATGCGGGCGATCCCAATCTGATGAACGAGGCGGCGGCTCTGGCCAAAGCCCACGGCGTCGGGCTCGGTGCGCATCCCGGTTACAAGGACCTCCAGGGTTTCGGGCGCCGCATGATCCGCAGCAGCGACGAAGAGCTCGTCAACGACATCCTCTACCAGACCGGCGCCCTGCGTGAATTCGCACGTCGCCACGGCATCGGCCTCCAGCATCTCAAGCTGCATGGTGCGCTCTATATGGAGGCGGCGACCAATGCGAGCCTGTCGCGCCATCTGATCGAGGCCCTGCGGGAGAGTGACCCGGATCTGATCGTCTTCTGCATGCACATATCCGAGACCCATGAAGCGGCGCAGCGGGCCGGACATCCGGTGATCCGGGAGTTCTTCGCCGATCGCGATTACGACGATAACGGCGCCATCGTCTTCACGCGCAAGGTCGGCGGCTTCGATCCCGAGGCGATCGCGGCGAAATGCCTGCGCGCCTGTCGCGAGGGGGTGGTCGAAACGGTGACGGGGCGCGATGTCGCGGTGCCCTTCGAATCGATCTGCTTCCATTCCGACACGCCGGGCGCGCTCGCCATCGGCAAGGCGATCGGCAAGACGCTCACCGATAACGGCATCACCATCGCACCGGCTGCGCGTGTGCTCGCGAGCGGCACCGGATGACCGGGCGCGCGGCGCCTTACCCGGCGCGCCTGAGATCGACACGCTCCGGTGCCTGGCGCGCCAGGATCAGATCGGCGGCTTTCTCCGCGATCATGTAGGTGGCCGCGCAGGTATTGGCCGACGGCATGGTCGGCATGATCGCGGAATCGGCCACGCGCAGGCCCTCGATTCCATAGACCCGCAAGTTGTCGTCGACGACGGCGGAGGCATCATGTGCGGGGCCCATCCGGCATGCGCCGATCAGGTGATAGGCGGTGCTGCCGTTCTCGCGCGCGAAGGCGAGGAGTTCGTCGTCGCTTTCCACGTCCTTGCCGGGCGAGATCTCGCCGTCGCGGTATGGCGCGAAAGCCGGCGATTCCAGCAATTGGCGCACCAGCCTGATACCGGCAACCGCCACGGCCTGATCCTCGGCATGCTTGAGGTAATTGGGCTGGATCACCGGATTATCGAACGGATCGGGCGAGCGCGCATGCACATGACCGCTGCTCTCCGGGCGCAGCTGATAGGCGCCGAGCGTCATGCCGGGGAAGTTGTCGAGCACCCCGGTGACGCTCTTCATGTAGCTCCCGGGGGTGAAATTGAGCTGGATATCGGGCTCCAGCGAAAGATCGCGCGCATTGGCGAAGCCATAGGCGACCGACGGGCTGATCGCGAGAATGCTGGGGCGCCCGATCGCCCATTTCGCGATCTCGCGCCACAGCTTCACACCGCGCGCCATGTCGTTGATCGTCTCGACGCCTCTGGCGCGCGCCACCAGCCGGACCATGTAGTGATCGCGCAGATTCGCGCCCACGCCTTCGAGGGCATGGACGGGCGTGATGCCGAGATCGGCGAGGAGGCCGACAGGGCCGATGCCGGAGAGTTGCAGCAGTTTGGGCGAGTTCGCCCCGCCGCAGGTGAGGATTACTTCGCGCCGTGCGTGCAGCTCCCGCACGGGTCCGCCGCGCTCCTGCACATAGCGGATCCCGGTTGCGCGCCGTCCCTCGAAGGTGATCGCCGTGGTATGGGCGTTGCAGCGCAGATCGACGCGCCCGGAACGCAGTGCCGGGCGCAGGAAGGCCGTCGCGGCGCTGACGCGCCAGCCCTTGTCGATCCAGCGCTGGAAGTAACCCACGCCCTTCTGTGTCTGCGCATTATAATCGGGATTGCGCGGCAAACCGGCGGTGGTCGCGGCCTCGATGAAGGCTTCGCAGAGGGGGTGCTGCCAGTCGCAATCGCTGATCGGGAGCCCGCCCTCGGCTCCGCGATAATGCGGCTCATGCGCGCCGATCCGCCGCTCCGTGCGCCGGAAATAGGGGAGCACATCGTCATAACCCCAGCCGCGATTGCCCTGCTGGGCCCAGCTGTCGTAATCGGCGGGCTGGCCTCGGTTGTAGTTGAAGCCGTTGATCGCGGTCGAACCGCCCAGCGTGCGCCCCTGCGGGATGGATATCCGCCGCCCGGCCGTGCCCTCGCCCGGCTCGGTGGTGAACTGCCAGGCATATTTCGGATTGGTCACCGCCTTGATGAAACCGCCGGGCACATGCAGGTTGATATTGCGGTCGGGCGGGCCCGCTTCGACGAGGCAGATCGTGTAGCGCCCGTCCTCGGACAGGCGTCGCGCCAGCAGGCAGCCGGCTGCGCCCGCACCCACGATCACGTAATCGAACGTGTCGCCATCCTGCTGCCGCGTGCCCATGGGCTTCCCCCCTCCTCGATTCCGCTCAGTTGTCGAAAGCGCGCTCGCGCGCCCGGATCAGCGCCACCAGCGTGGTATTGACCGGTGCAGGCACCCCGACCTCGGCCCCGACCCGGGGCACGGCGCCGTTGATCACGTCGATCTCGCAGCGTTTGCCGGCCATGTGATCGAGCAGCATCGAAGGCCGCGCGCCGGGGATCTTCTCGCCGAAGGCGCGCACATAGGCGACCGGATCATCGATATCGACGGCGATCCCCTTCGCGCGCGCCACCGCGTACGCCTCGCGCGCGCAGGCAGCGGCGACGGAGAAGGCGTCCGCATCCTCGAGCACTGCGCCGATGGTGAGGCCGGTCAGGGTGCAGGTACCGCTGAAGGCGACGTTGCAGATGAATTTCTCCCAGACGAGCTGATGGATATCCTCGAAGAGCAGCACCTTGAAACCGCCCTTGCGCCAGATATCGGCGATCGCCTCCAGCCGCGCACTGGTGCCGCCGCGATACTCGCCGAGCCGGACGAATTCCCAGCCGTTATGGTGGACATGGCCCGGCTGCGGGATCGAGGCGCCGAAGCCGCCGACCACGCCGATCATGGTTCGCTCCTCGCCGATGATTGCTGCGACCTTTTCGGCGGAACCGAGCCCGTTCTGGATCGTCAGCACGACGCCGTTCCCGGTGAGGATCTCCCGCGCGGCCCGGGCTGCGGCTTCGACACCGTCGGCCTTGGTGGCGATGATGACGAGATCCGCCGGGCCCGCCTCGCGGGCATCGGTCAAAGCCGAAATCCGCGCCACGCGCTCGCCGCTCGCGCCGGAAACCCGCAAGCCGTCGCGGCGGATCGCGTCGATATGCGCTTCCCATGTGTCGATGGCGACGATGTCGAGCCCTGCATCTCCGAGCAGCCCGGCATAGACCGATCCCATGGCACCGGTGCCGATGATCGCGATACGCATCCGTCTTCTCCTTTGCCTGGGCGGGGCCGCTCAGTCTGGTTCGGCGACGCGCAGATCATGCACGCCGTGTTTTTCGATCAGCGCCGCGACGAGGCCGCCATCGCGTGCGGCTTTGACGAAGCGAGTGACCAGCGGCAGCGCCTCGGCCCTGGCGATCGGCACCCCGATCGCCTGCTGCACCGCCATGAAGCGCCCCGGCAGGATGTGCGTTCCGGGCATGGCGCGCTCATCGGTCACGAGCCGTGAGCGCAGGCCCGCGAGCGCGTCGAGTCCCTCATCCCGGAAGAGCGCGAGCGCATCGTCGAAACTTCCGGCATAGACGAGTTCGGCATGGCGCAGATTGTTCTCCAGCCACAAGGCATAGGCGGTGCGTCCCGTGACCGCGATGCGCTTGCCCGGTGCATCGAGGGCCTGTGGCGTGTCGAAAGGCGCCTCGTCGCGCACGAGATAGCTCGCCTCGATCTCGACATAGGGTGGCGTGAAGGCGATCATGCGCGCGCGTTGCGGCTCGGCGCCGATCAGCCCGATATCCCAGGCGTCATCCGCTGCCGCATCCGCGAGCGGGCCCGGTGAAGGATAGGTCACGTAAGCCACCTCGACGCCGAGGCAATCGGCGAAGCAGCGCGCCATATCCGGCGAGACGCCGACCGGTTCGCCGGCATCGCTCTTGCCGGTCACGAGCAGGAAATTCGAGAGATTGGTGCCCGCGCGCATGACGCCGCCCGGTGCGAGCAGATCACGCAGGCGGGGGTCGACGGTTCCGATATCGATCTGTGCGGGGCGGCGTCATGCGCGCGGG